>DASQNL010000709.1:0-9330 GCA_035644995.1 Pyrinomonadaceae bacterium
GGCGCGCGCATCGAAATCCGCGGGCAGCGCGAAACGCGTCTCGGCGGGCGCGCCGTCCGCCGCCGGCCAGTTTACGCGCGCTTCGTTCGTCTCCGGCTCAAGCGTAAATTGCAGGGCGCGCTCATCTTCTCGCCACAGCGCGACGCCGAACGCGCCCGCCGACGCCGTCGTCTCGCCCGCCCCGTCCTCCGCGCGCGCGCGCAGACTGACTTCCAACAGGAAACTCGCAGCCCCCGCGTCGTAACGCGCCGACGCCGCGCCCGCCGTCGCCGACTCCTGCCACGCCTCGCCCTCGCCGACGCTCCAACGCCCGCCCTCGCACGTCCACCCCGCGCCTAAACCCCGCGAGCGCGCGCCGGAAATGAACGCGAGGGTCGGCCGGGGCGGCGCGGGCTGCGGGGTCGTCGTCGCGCCGAGCACGGTCATGCGCTCGCCCACCCAATCGAGCCGGTCTATGGCGAGGACGCGCCCGTTTTCGCCGTCCCAAGCGTGATAGACGCAGAACAACTGCCGGTTGTCCGGCGCGCGCACAACCGAATTGTGGCCGGGGCCGACGACCCGTCCGGGGATGGTGCGCAGGATCGGCAGCACACGTTCCCCGTCGGCCGACTGCTCCCACTCGTCCGCGCGCGCGATGTGGTCGCTCAAGGCGTAGCTCACGCCGTAAGTTAGATTCTGCCAGTTGCCGCCGCTGAACATCTGGTAGTAGAGATTTTTTCGCCGCAGCACGAAGGGACCCTCGACCGTGTGCCAGCGCACGCCGCCCTTCTCTGTGCGCGCGGGGTCGTAGACCTGCCAGTCGTAGCGTGCGCGCGTCACGGGGCGGGGTTCGCCCGCGAGCGTAAAGGGGTCGAGCATGCGGTCGCAGACCGTGCCGGTGCCGATGTGTGTGTGCGTGAGAAAATCGGTGGCGTAAAAGAGCCAGCGCACGCCCTCCTCATCCACGAAGACGTGCGCGTCGATGGCAAACTCGGCCTCGGTCAGCCTGTGTCCGCTGTCGGCGAACAGCCCCGCCGGGTGCGACGCCGTGGCGACTCTCAGGTGCATCGACTTTTCGTTGCCGACGCTGTAGTACATCAGGAAACGCCCGTTCTCATAGACGACTTCGGGCGCCCAGTAGCAAGGGTGGTCGCCGGGGAGCGGGGCGAGCGCGCCGCCGAGTTCGCGCCAATGAACGAGGTCTGTCGAATGGAGCACGCCGAAGGCGCGGCCGTCGTGCCGCAAGCCCGTGCAGTAAGCCCAGTATTCGCCGCCGTGCTTGAGGATGAAGGGGTCTGGGAAGTCGCGCCCGTAGACGGGATTGAGATAAGCGGCTTCGTTGGTTGCGCCCGCGTCGTGTGTTGAGGTCATGGACAGCCCTTGTTCGTTCGCTTGCTCACCGCTTGAGATTCGTCACAGCGGCCGGGGGTTGCAGGGGAATTGATTCATTGATCCATCGGTTCATTGATTCAATATTTTATTTCTTCATTGAATCAATGAACCGATGGATCAATGAATCAATACTTCCTCAGTAGGCGATGTTTTCGCGGCCGTAGCGCAGGGTCTTCGACATCCAGACGAGTTCCTCCACGAAACGCTCGGTGCGTTTGATGTACGACTCGTCGAGCAGTGTGCCCGACTCATCGAAAATCTTCCGCACGCCGGAAAAGTTGCCGTCGTTGAAGATGGCGACGAGACCGAGTTCGCGCAAGACGGGCAACAGGTTTTCGATGACGCGCGTGCCGCCGAAGCCGCCCGCCGAGACGCCGCAGACACCCACGGCTTTGTGAATGTATTCCTTCAGATTCGTGTCGAGCGCGTGTTTGAGCAGCCCCGGATAACCGTGGTTGTATTCGGGCGCGACGATGACGAGGCCGTCGGCGCGCGCGCACGCCCGGCTAAAGCCCTCATCCTTGATCGCCTCGCCCGCGTCGTCCGTCGGCAGGTTGAGCGCGCGCACGTCGATCAACTCGGTCTCTATTCCGGCGCGCTGCTCCAACCGGCCGAACACGAACCGCGCGACGTGCTCGCTCATCCGCCCCTGTCGCGGCGTGCCCAGAATCACCGGGATGAATAGCGGCCTTTCCGTTGTCATTTGCGTGCGCTCCTTTTCTTTCCCAACCGGCGTCCGGGTTGTTTCTCAGCGAACTTCGTCTAACGCCGCGACGAGCCGCGCGATGTCTTCCTCGTCGTTGAAGAAATGCGTGGCGACGCGGATGCCCTCGGGTTTTTGCGTGACGGCGACGCCGCGCGCGGAGAGGTGGCGGGCGACGCGCGCCGGGTCGTCGGCCGCGACGAGCGTTTCCGCCGAGCGGCACGACTCGTCGCCGAGGGGCGAGAGCACGCGCCACCCGACCGCGGCCAGTTGCTCCGTCAAGCGGCGATTGAGCGCGAGCGCGCGCCGTTCGATCTCAAGCGTCCCCGTCCGCAACAGGTACTCGGCCGCCGCGCCGAGCGAGAAGATGCCGGCGAAGTGCGGGCAGCCCATCTCGGCGCGCGCGCCCGCGTCGCCGCGCACTTGAAACTCGTCGTTGCGCATCGCGAAAGGATTCTCCGCGCTCAACCAACTCACGGCGCGCGGGCGCGTCTCGGCCAAGAGCGCGCGGCTCAGATAGACGAAGCCGGAACCGTAGCCCGCCAGCATCCACTTGTGCCCCGTCGAGCAGAGCGCGTCGATCTTCATGCGCTTCACGTCGATCTGAAAAACGCCCGCCGATTGCGCCGCGTTGACGACGAAGGCGTGCCCGCCTTTGCCTGCGCCGATTTCGGCGAGCGGCGCGCGCAGCCCGTTCGAGTATTGCACGTGGCTGAGGCAGACGACGCCCGTGCGCTCCGTCATCGCCGCGCGAATGTCCGCCGCCGTGAGTGCCCCGCCGCGCGCCGGCAGCAGGTGGACGCGCACGCCCCGGTGCATCCACGGGATGGTCGAGACCGGAAACTCCAACTCGCAGGAGAGCACCTCGCCGCGCCCTTCGAGCGCGTCTATGATCAGATTCATCCCCGCCGAAGTGTTGGTCGTGAACGCGATCTCGTCCGGCTCGGCGTTGATGAGTCGTGCGACGGCCGCGCGGGCGCGCTCGCGGCGTTCCAGCCAATCGAACCAACGACGGTCGCCCGCTTCCATCGTCTCCCGGTAAAACTCCGTCGCCGCCTCGAACGCCGCCCGCGAGACAGGCCCCGCCCCCGCGCTGTTCAAATAAGCCAGCCGCTCCGTCACCGGAAAATCACGCCTCGCTCTCCGCCAATCAACTTCGTCAACCATCTTCCTGCTCCAAAGCTGGGGAAGGGGGAAAGGAAAAAGGGGAAAGGGGAAAACCTTTAAGCGTGACGATAGCCGGATCGCATCGCGGCGTCGCCCTCTTCACCTTTACCCTTTACCCCTTCCCCTTTCCCCCTTTACCTTTCCCGTCTTGACCGTCTTCGCGGCGGCGGTCTATCTTCGCACGCGTCTTCTCTCCGAGGGAAAATTCAAGGAGTCTTTATACCATGCCAGCACCAACGCCCGTGCTCGACGCCGCTCCCGCGTGGACGATTCCCGGCTTTCTGGAAGCCCGCGACGGCCGCCTCCACGTCAACGGCGCGGACGCTCTCGCGCTGCTCCGCGAATACGGCTCACCCCTCTACGTTTTCTCCGAGCCGCGCATCCGCGCCAACATCGCGCGCCTGCGCCGCGCCGCCGAGAGCGTGTCGCGCCCCGTCAAATTCTGTTACGCCTCGAAAGCCAACTCGAACATGGCCGTCCTCGTCGCCGTGCGCGACGCCGGGATCGACATCGAAGTCAACAGCGGCGGCGAACTCTTCAAAGCCCTGCGCGCCGGTTTCCGCCCCGAACAGATCATCTTCAACGGCACGAGCAAAACCGACGACGAACTCGACGAGGCCGTGCGCGCCGGGATTTACTCGATCAACGTGGATTCCGTCTACGAGATCGAACTCGTGGAAGCGGCCGCGCGCCGGGTCGGCAGGCGCGCGCAGATCACGCTGCGCCTCGTGCCTGAGATCGGCACGCGCTCGCACATCGGCTTGCAGACCGCCCTCCTGACCTCCAAGTTCGGCATCACTTCGAGCGAAGTGCCCGACGCCTTCCGCCGCGCGCTCGCTCATCCGGAACTCATCCGCGTCGGCGGCATCCACATCCACGTCGGCTCGCAGACGCCCGATGTCGAACCCTTCGCCGATGCCTTCCGCACGATGTGGGAACACCTCGTCGCGCTCCACCGCGACACCGGCCACACGCTCGAACACATCAATCTCGGCGGCGGCATCCCCGTCAACTACCTGCGCGACCGCTCGCAGGCCGACGAACTCCCCTCGGCCGAACGCGACATGCTCGGCGCGAGTCTGGAACCGGCCGAAGTGCTCGCCGCCGCCCTCAACGTCGCGCGCGAGTCGGCGCGTGCGGCCTCCGCCGAACACCTGCTGGATCGCGTCACGATCCTGCTCGAACCCGGCCGCAGCGTGATCTCCGACGCGGGGCTGGTGCTGACCACCGTGCGCAACATCAAGCGGCGACCCGAAACGGGCGACGTGTGGCTCCTCACGGACGCGGGCTTCAACCTGCTGCTCTCCATGACGACCTACAAGTGGTACTACCATCTCATCTCGGCCACGCGCGCCGACGCGCCGCCCGACACGAGCTACAAAGTCGCCGGGCCGCTCTGCGATTCCGGCGACGTGTATTTTGACATCGAGGGCGAGAACCGCCTGCCCGACTATCGCCATCTTCCCGCGAACGTGCGTCCCGGCGAATCGCTCGCGCTGCTCAACAGCGGCGCATACTCGCTCGCCCAAGCCTTCCCCTACAACGGTCGCCCGCTTCCCGCGGCCGTCATGGTGCGCGAGGGCGGCACGGTTGACCTCGTCCGCCGCCGCGACACTTACGAAGACCTGCTCGCCGGCGACATCTGGTGAGGCGAAGGAAGACCGGATAAGTGATGTTAAAGTGTTTTCAGATTTGAGATTTGAAATCTCAAATCTGAAACCCCAAATCTGAAATTTGAAATCTCAAATCCAACGTCCCGGCTTTGCCGTTCTGGAAATTGAGTTAATGAAGCGGACGGGTTCTTTATGAAGTACACGCGCTTTGAGGAACTTCCGGTCTGGCAGGCGGCCATCGAGTTGGGGGTGCAAATTTACGCTTTCACGTCCGGCGATAGATTCAAAGGTCAATCCGGTTTGCGTGATCAGCTTGAGCGCGCCGCCGTCTCCGTCTCCAACAACATCGCGGAAGGCTATGAGCGCGGCACGACTCAGGAGCTATTGACATTTATTTACATCGCGCGCGGCTCGGCGGGGGAAGTGCGTTCGATGCTCTGCCTGTTCGAGCGATTGCCTGCCTTTGACAATTTCAAACCTGAAATTTCAGATTTGAAATTGCTGGCCGAAAATATTTCCCGGCAACTGCGCGGGTGGGCTGACGCGCTCCAAAACTCCGACATCAAAGGTCAGCGTTACCTCAACGAAAAGACCCGGCGCACGGCGCAAGCCACGCGCGACCGGGAAGAGTTTCGCGAGGAATTGCGCCGCGTGCAAGAGGCGAACATCGCCCGCGCCAGCCAACACAACCGCAAAGAGGATTAGGATTAGTGTTATTTACTCGCTCTGACTTGAGCTTTTTCCACGGGAGGAATGACAGTTCTTGCCATCTAAACCCACGTTAAGCAATGGCATCATGCTTGGCACGAAGGATCGGCGAACCCGGCGCGATTTCATCAAATCCTTCGGAGCAGCCGCGCTCGTCGCGCCCCTGCTCTTCAAGAATTCAGAGGCGCAGACACCACGCGGGCGCACGCGACATTCGTGCGTTGTCGTCGGCGCGGGTCTCTCCGGTCTCGCCGCCGCCTATGCCTTGAAGCGCGCCGGGTGGGACGTGACCGTGCTCGAAGCGAGAGAGCGGCGGGGCGGGCGCGTCCAATCGTTTCGCTTCGACCGGAATCCCGAACTCGTCTGCGAACTCGGCGGCGAGTGGATCGGCGCAAGCCACGAACGCCTGCGCGCGCTCTGCCGCGAGTTCGGACTCACGCTCAAGGATCATCGCTTCGAGGCGTCGCTCATGCGCGACGGGCGCGTCTCCCGCCCCGGCTCTTGGGATTTCTCGGCCGCGGCCAACACGGCCTTCGAGAAGTTCAAGAAAACTTATCAAGGCTACAAACCCCGCGAACGCGAGCGGCTCGACCGCTACGATTGGTGGACGTGGCTCGAAGAGATCGGCTTCACGCCCGACGACCTCTTGCTGCGCGACCTGCAAGACAGCACGGACTTCGGCGAATCCATCCGTCAGGTTTCGGCCTATGCCGCCGCGTCCGAGTATTTCGAGTCGAGTCCCGCCAACGAGATGGACTTCAAGATCGTGGGCGGCAACTCACGCCTCGTCGAGGAGTTTGCCAAACGCATCGGCGAAGATTCGATCCGCACGCGCACGCCGGTCGCCGAGATACGCCAGCAGCGCGGCGGGCGCGTCGCGGTGAGAACGGCGAGCGGCGAGTTGCATGTCGCCGATGCCTGCATCTGCACCGTCCCGGCGCGCACGCTCGACCGCATCAAGTTCGACCCGCCGCTTCCCCCCGCGCAAGCCGACGCCGCCGAGCGTCTCCAATACTCGCGCATCGTCAAAAATCAGATTCTCTTCGACGAGCGTTTCTGGGGCGCGGAAAACTTCTCGCTCGTCAGCGATGTGACCTCCCACTACTATTTTCACAGCACGCGCGACCAACCCGGCGCGCAGGGGATTCTATGCAGCTACGCCATCGGCGAGAAGGCCGACGTGCTGGCCGCGCAAGGGGACGCGCGCCGCATGGAGATCATCACGCGCGATCTGTTGCCGCTCGACGCGCGCGCCCCGCGCCTCGCGCGCGCCATCCGTTCAATGCCGTGGCAACGCGACCCCTACACGCGAGGCGCATACGCCGTCTATCGTCCGGGGCAGTGGTTCACCGTCCGCCCCGCCCTGCGAAAGCCGCACGGCAAAGTTCTCTTCGCGGGCGAACACCTCGCCGACTGGCAGGGCTTCATGGAGGGCGCGGTCGTGACGGGAGAGGAAGCCGCTCAAGCTCTCACCGGCACGGCGAGGGCTAGACGCAGAGCCTGAACTTCGCCGACAATCGGGCGCGCGTGCATTCGTGATCGCAAACTCGCTGCTTCCCGGCAGCTTGCGGCGCGCTCATCAGCCAAACGGCTCGCGTTTCACCTTCAACGGCAGATCAGAAAGGATTCCGTGATGTCTCAACGTATGAACATGTTCGCATGCCTCGCTCTCGCGCTCTTGCTAACGGGCGCGCAGTCGGGCTACGCGAAAACTCCGAAACTTTCGAGCGCGGACGAGACGGCCATCAGGCGGGTGGTGCAAGGAGTGCAGGACGCCTGGAACGCGCATGACGGCAAAGCCTTCGCCGCGCAGTTCGCAGCCGACGCCGACTATGTAGTGGTCAACGGAATGTACATCAAAGGCCGCGAGGAGATCGAACGCGGGCACGTTCAAATCTTCACCACCATTTACAAAGACAGTCGCAACGTCGCCACGGTGAAGGGCATCCGCCTGCTGCGCCCGGACGTGGCGGTCGTTCACGTCGAGTGGAACCTGGAGTTTAAAGTCAACGACCAACCGATGACGGCTCGTGCCATCAATACGATGATCATGACCAGAGAAGGCGGCAAGTGGAGCATCGCCGCTTTTCAGAATACGCCCGTTCAGGCCGGCGGACGTTAGGCCGGGCGCGGGTCAACGCACGCGGCGCGCGAGAGCGGCGACCGACGACACACCATCGGGAGCGCACAAGCCACACTCATGTCAACCAACCCTTTAACGGATAACGTCAAACTCATCCGCGGCCTGACGCTGCTCGCCGCCGTTTCCATCGTCATCGGCAACGTCATCGGCACGGGCGTCTTTTTGAAGGCGCGCGTGATGACCTGCAACGTCGGCACGCCGGGCATGGTGGTCTTGGTGTGGGTGGCGGCCGGGCTGCTCTCGCTCGCGGGCGCGCTCACCTACGCCGAACTCGCCGCGATGATGCCGCGCGCGGGCGGCGAGTACGTCTTCGTGCGCGAGGCTTACGGGCAACGGCTCGGCTTCCTCTACGGCTGGATGCAAATCTTCATCGCCAAGACCGGCTCGCAGGCCTCCGTCGCCGTCGCCTTCGCCATCTTCCTCAACATTCTCACGGGTGGCGCGCTCAACACGACTTTCTTCACGCTCAACCTCGGCGGCTTCGCGCTCCCCTTCGGCTATTTGCAGGTGGTCGCGCTCTCCGCCATCGCCATCGTCACCGTCATCAACTGCGCGGCGGTCGTGGTGAGCGGTCATATCGCCACCGTGCTGACCGGCGTCAAGATCGCGCTCGTTTTGTTCGTCGGCCTCGGCGCGCTGCTGTTCGCGCAGGGCGGCGACTGGTCGCACTTCGGGATGGCGAACGCGGGCGGCGCGTGCGAGGGCGTGGGCGCGAGCGCGCGCGCCGGGATGGCGGGCTTCGGCGCGGCCATGCTCGGCGCGCTCTGGGGCTACGACGGCTGGAACAACCTGACGCTCGTCGCGGGCGAGGTGAAGAACCCACAGCGCAACATCCCGCTCGCGCTCATCGGCGGCATGATCACGATCATCTCGCTCTACGTCTTCGTCAACATCGCTTACTTCTACGCGCTCTCGCCGACGGAGGTGGCGAGCGTGCCCTCAGCCTCTTCCGTGGCCTCGGAAGTGGCGCGCACGTTCCTCGGCCCCTTCGCCGTCAGTTTGATCGCCGCCGCGCTCCTCTTCTCTTCCGTCGGCACGCTGCACACTTCAATTTTGACGGGCGCGCGCGTCCCTTACGCGATGGCGCGCGACGGGCTGTTCTTCCAGAACCTCGCGCGTCTTTCGCCGAAAACTCACGTGCCCATCGGCGCGCTCGTCCTGCAAGGCTTTTGGGCGGGACTCCTCGCCCTCTCCGGTTCATTCGACACTCTGACCAACTACGTCGTCTTCGGCTCGTGGATTTTCTACGGCCTGACGACCGCCTCCGTCTTCATCTTCCGCCGCCGCATGCCCGACGCCGAACGTCCCTACCGCGCGTGGGGCTACCCCGTCCTGCCCGCCCTCTTCCTGCTCGTTACCGGCTGGCTGCTCGTCAACACGCTCCTGACGACGCCCGTGCAGGCGCTCATCGGCCTCGGCCTGATCCTGCTCGGCCTGCCCGTCTACTGGTACTGGGCGCGGCACAACAACCGCATCGCGTCTCAATCCGCGCGCGTGGGCGAGGATGAAATCTGAGAGACTGACAAGTGATTTATCAGATTGAGTTCAAACCGCGTGCTATTAAAATGCGAGTTCGACTTAAGCACGTGTAATTGACAGCCCCGACAGGGGCGGCATATTTGTAG
>DASQNL010000710.1:0-8651 GCA_035644995.1 Pyrinomonadaceae bacterium
CGAGTTGAAGACGCGCGTGTATGCCGTTTCGCCGCTCCCGCAGTGGGAACGCGTGGCGCGCACGGGCGTGCGCGCCGGGTTCGGGTCAGACCTTTTGCGCGTCGGCGGTTTGAAGGGCTTCGACGACGGCAGCCTCGGTTCGACCACCGCGCTCTTTTTCGACGCCTACCACGATGCGCCCGCGACGCGCGGCCTCCCCGCCGATGAGATGTTTCCCGAAGGCGCGATGCTCAAGCGCGTGGAGTCGGCGGATGCGGCGGGGCTGCAAGTGATGATTCACGCCATCGGCGACAGCGCGAACGCTCAGATACTCTCCATCTACGAACAGGTGGCGCGCACGACGGCCGCGCGCGACCGTCGCTTCCGCATCGAGCACGCGCAGCACATCCGCGCCGCCGACATCGCGCGTTTCGCACGCCAGGGAGTTATCGCTTCGATGCAGCCCTATCACGCGATTGACGACGGGCGTTGGGCGGAGAAGCGCATCGGCCGCGAACGCACGCGCACCACCTATCCTTTCCGCTCGCTGCTCGACGCCGGGGCGCATCTCGCCTTCGGCACGGACTGGTATGTCGCTCCGCTCAACCCCATGCTCGGCATCTACGCCGCCGTCACGCGGCGCACGCTCGACGGCAAGAATCCTGAAGGATGGATACCCGAACAAAAGATCACCGTCGAAGAAAGCGTGCGCGCCTACACCGTCGGGTCGGCCTATGCCGAGTTCGCCGAACAGGGCAAGGGCACGCTCGCGCCCGGCAAACTGGCCGACCTCGTCATCCTCTCGCAAGACATTTTCCGCATCGACCCCGTCGAGATAGAGCGAACGACCGTGCGTCTGACGATCATGGACGGCCGGGTCGTCTACGAAGAAAAGAGATAGCCGGAGGCCGGGAGTGGAATTTACCGTCGTCGAAAGTTTGCGGACGCTGAAATTCGATCTTGTCTTGACGCTCGCGCTGGCCGCCCTGTTTCTGTTCGTCGGCGGTTTCGTGCAGGGGCGCGTGGGGTTTCTCAAACGCGCGAGCATTCCGGCGGCGGCGATTGGCGGGTTGCTGTTCGCCGCGCTCGTGATGCTGCTGCGCTCGCGCGGCACGCTCGGCGTCGCGCTCGACACTTCCTTGCGCGCGCCGTTGCAGATCGCTTTCTTCACCACCATCGGCTTCGGGGCGACGCTCTCGCTGCTCGGCGCGGGCGGCCTGCGCCTCTTGATCTTTTATCTCATTGCGAGCGGGACGGCCGTGGTGCAAAACGTCGCGGGCATCGCGCTCGCGCTCGCGCTCGGCGCGCCCGCCGCGCTCGGCGTCATCTGCGGGTCGCTGACGCTGACGGGCGGCCCCGCGACGGGGCTGGCGTTCACGGGCGAGTTCGAGCGTTTGGGCGTGCCGGGCGCGGGCGCGCTCATCATCGCGTCGGCCACTTTCGGCATCTTCGTTTCCAGCCTCGTGGGAAATCCGGTCGCCACCGCGCTCATCCGGCGTTTTCGCCTCGCCACGCCGCGCGAGGAAACGAAACACGAAGAGGCGGCGGAATTTTGGGCTATCGGCGCAACGGGTAAGTTCGACGATGCGCAAGAAGAGACGGGCGCGGACGCGACGCCGGACGCGGCGGAAACGCCTTTAACCGGCGCGAAGCTGTTGCGAAACTTGCTCATCCTGCTCGCGGTGATGGGCGTGGGCGCGCTCCTCGGCGTGAGCATCGCGCGCCTGCAAGTGACGCTTCCGGCCTACGTCGGCGCGATGCTGGTGGCCGCGCTCGTGCGCTATCTCGATGACCGCTACGGTTGGTTTCAACTCGACATGCGCGCCATCGAAGCCCTGGGCGGCATCGCGCTCGCGCTATTTCTCGTCATCGCGTTGATGGACTTGAAACTGTGGCAACTGGCGGGGCTGGCCGTGCCGATGCTCGTCATACTCGCCGCGCAAGTTGTGCTGATGATGATTTACGCCCTCCTCGTGACGTTCGTCGTGATGGGGCGCGATTACGAGGCGGCGGTGACGACGGGCGGCCACATCGGTTTCGGCCTCGGCATCACGCCGAACGCCGTCGCCAACATGGAAGCCTTGACCGCGCGCTACGGCGCAGCCCCGCGCAGCTTTCTGATCGTGCCCGTCGTGGGCGCATTCTTCATAGACTTCTCCAACACGCTCATCATTACCCTGTTTGCCAACTTCCTACGATGAACACCACCTTCCTTATGTCGAAGAGAAAAACAGTTTACGTGGCCGCCTGCGTCGTCTTTTGCCTGTCGGCCTCGGCGTTGAACCTCGCGGCGCAGCAGGCGAGAGACCGCGCGCGTATGCCGCAGCCGCAAAAGTTTAACGCCGCCTCATCGCCCGCGCTGCAAGCGATAGTTGACGAGGCGGCGCGCGAGACGCTGCGGCGTTTCAGCGACAAGCAACTCGCGGAAAACCAACTGGCGATCACCGTTATTGATTTGCGCGACGCGGCGCGACCCGCGTTGGCGAGTTTTCGCGGCGAGGAGCGCATCTACACGGCGAGCGTCGTCAAGATGTTCTATCTGGCGGCGGCGCACCGCTGGCTGGAAGACGGGCGTTTGCGCGAGACGGCCGAATTGAATCGCGCGCTGCGCGACATGATCGTCGATTCGTCGAACGACGCGACCGGCTACGTGCTCGACGTGTTGACGGGCACTTCGAGCGGCATGGAGTTGCCGCCCGCCGAGATGCGGCGGTGGCAGGAGCGCAGGAATGCCGTCAACCGTTATTTCGCGTCGCTCGGTTACACGAACATCAACGTCAACCAAAAGACCTTCTGCGAGGACGCCTACGGGCGCGAGAACTTCGGGCGCGGCGCGAACGGCGAAAACCGCAACAAGCTGACCACGAACGCCACCGCGCGCCTGCTGGCCGAGATCGCCACGCGCCGCATCGTCAGCCCTGCGCGCGCCGACCGGATGCTGGAACTGCTCAAACGCGATTTCTCAGCCAAGAGCGGCGACCCTGAGGATCAGGGGCGCGGCTTCACCGGCATCGCCCTGAAAGATTACGAGGGCGCGCGCCTCTGGTCGAAAGCCGGTTGGACGAGCAAGGTGCGGCACGACGCGGCCTACATCGAACTGCCGGGCGGCGCACGCTTCGTCGTCGTCACCTTCACCGAAGGACACAGCAACAACCGCGACATCATCCCGACCGTCGCGGAAATCGTCCTTAAGCGGATGGGCAAATCGTGAAGCGTGAAGCGAAAGAAAGCTGGTTTTCTCGGTTCACCCTTCACGCCTCACGACTTCCGCGCCATGATGGCGATTTTCGTCCAGCCGATGATGTCTGTGGGCGGAAAACGATAGCGGGAGACGATGCGCAGGTAGCGTTCGGTATTTTCGTCGATTTCGCGGGGCGGGTGGGTTTTGAAGCGAAAGAGAAGTTCGAGGAACGCGCTCGCGGGTGCGGGTCGCACGGGCAGATGAAAGAGATGTCCGCCGGGCTTGAGCACGCGCGCGAGTTCGCCGAGTCCGTCGCGAAGCGAGACGTATTCGAGCGCGCCGCTGGTTACGATGAAGTCGAAGGTCGCGTCGGCGAAGGGAAGCGAGAGCAAGTTGGCCTGCAAGAAGCGGACTCGATGCCGGCGGCCGCGCTCCAGTTCCGGTTCGACCGCCTGCCGCGCCTTTCGCAGCGATGTGGCCGAGAGGTCGAGGGCGATGATGTGCGCGGGGCGGGGAAGCGAGCGGAGCAGCGCGAGCGTGAGCAGCCCCGTGCCGCACCCGGCGTCGAGAATCCGCGCGCCGTCCGCGACGGGCACGGGATGTTCGCGGAAATAGCGTTCGAGCGAACGCCCGTAGCCGTTGAACTTGAAAGTCAGATCGTAGAGGCGCGCGATGCGATCATAGAGCGAGCCTGCGCGGTTGTCGTCGACGGTCGTGATGCTGGTGTGTTGTGCCATGCGCGCTCAAGGTAGCGTTCTGCTGCGGCGAACCGCGAGAGTCGGACGCGACCGTCCGGTGGTTGAATGCACCAGCCCGGATGTCAGGCCGGGCGGAAATCGGGCTACGGGGGGAATCCGTGGGGAAGCGTTTGTACGTAGTTATAAGTCAGAACACTTATACAAATACTGCGGCAATACTTCAAGGAGACCTTTCGTGTTTGAGACAGAACAAGACGTGCTCGATTGGTACGAGGCGCAGCCCCGAGCCATCACCAAGGAATTTGTGGATTCGCTGAATTGGAAGGAAGTGCGGGAGCATCCGCTCAATCCCGCCTTCAAAGATGTCATCGTCTACATGCGCGACGTGGAGAGCTTCACGGAGATTTACTACCAGGAATTGCTGCGCACGCCGACGGGCAAGAATCCCGTCATCCGGCAGTTCATGGAGCGTTGGAGCGTGGAAGAGAACGAGCACGCCGAATTGCTCAACCGCTTTTTGAACGAAGCGGGCTACCCGACGAGCGAGCGTTGGCAAGTAGAGGCGAGAGCCGCGATCCCGTTTCGCTACACCTTCGAGAATCGCCTCTATCCCATCATCACCAATTGCTTCGGCAAGTATTTTTCCGGCGCGCACATGGTCTGGGGTGCGATCAACGAGATGACGACGCTGCAAGGCTATCGCCGTCTCTGGAATTTGGCCGGCCATCCCTTGCTCGAACAGTTGCTCCGCGCGGTGGCGCGCGAGGAATCGGTGCATTCGCATTTCTACTGGAGCATCGCGCGCCTCAAACTGGAACGCTCCGGCTACACGCGCGCCCTCGCGCGGCTCATCATCGGGAAATTCTGGTCGCCCGTCGGGCAGGGCACGAAGCCGCAAATTGAAACCGACTACGTCATCTCGACGCTTTTCAACGGCCACGACGGCGTCGAATTTTTCGACCAAAACGTCAACCAGCGACTGCAACTGCTGCCCGGTTTCGGGGGGCTGGAAAATGTGACGCGTCGAATTGCACGGATCGCGCTCTAGACGTTATCCTCTGCGTCTATGAGAAGCAAACTTCCCATCATCATTATCGCCGTCGTGCTCGTCGCCGCGCTCGCGGGCGGCGCGCTCTTGCTGCGCTCGTCCGACACTTCGACCGCGCAACCGAACCTCGCACAGATGCCGGCCACGGTGACGACGAGCGCATCGCCCACGGCGACAGCGCGCCCCGCCGCGCCCGTCAGCGTCCAAAATGCACACGTGCACGGCCGCGCCGACGCGCCCGTGCTGATCGAAGAGTACGGCGACTTTCAGTGTCCGCCGTGCGGCTTTCTGCACCCGATCTTGAAACGGCTGGAGGGCGAGTATGCGACGCAGGTGCGCGTCGCGTTTCGCCATTACCCGCTGCGGCAGATGCACAAGTATGCCGACGAAGCCGCGCGCGCCGCCGAGGCCGCCGCGCTGCAAGGCAAATTCTGGCAGATGCACGATCTGTTGTTCGAGAAACAGAACGAATGGAAAGACGCCCCGGCGGCGCGCCCCCTCTTCTTAAACTATGCGCGCACGCTCGGCCTCGATCTCGGCAAATTCACGCAGGACATAGACAGCGTGGCCGTCAGCAACCGCGTGAGGAGCGACGAGGCGCACGGAACGGCGCGCGGCGTATCGGGCACGCCGACCGTGTTTGTCAACGGGCGCGAGCTACCCTTTGAAGTGATCATGAAACACGACAGCTTCCGCGCCGTCATCGAGCGCGAACTCGCGGCAAAATAAGTGGGCGCAATCGGCAGCGAACGCGCCGCGAGCGCGAACGAGCGGGCGGGCGAAACAACGTCGCCGCCGCGCGTCTCGCGTCTCTATGCGCTGGCGGCGGTGTTGTCGCTCGCCGGTCTGGCCGATGCCGTCTATCTCACCGTCGAACACCTGACGGGCAGGAGCGTTCGTTGCACCGTCACGAGCGGCTGCTCGGAAGTTCTCGCCAGCCCCTATGCCACCATCGGCGACTATCCGCTCGCGCTCCTGGGGGCGCTGGCATATTTCACGGCCTTCAGCCTCGCCACGCTCGCGGCTTTCGGTTCACAGCGCGCCGGAAATCTTTTCGCCCTCCTCGTCGGGCTGATGTTCGCCGTGTCTCTCTGGCTGCTCTACCTGCAAGCCTTCGTGCTCCACGCCTTCTGTCAATACTGCCTGCTCTCGGCCGCCATCACGACGCTGCTCGCCGGTCTCGCCGTCGCGCGACGCGCGTGGAAATAATGACGCGTGAACGCGCCGCGCCCCGCTTCGTCTCGTTTCATTCGCAGCGAAGACGCGCCCCTGCTCAACTGTAGTTCTGCACGTTGAGGCCGAGGATGATGTCGCGCCGGGCGAGCCAGATGCCGTCCACGCCACGGGTCAGACGGACGACGCCCGCGCCGCCCGCCTTGCGACGCCCGGCACGTTCCCGCGGCGTGAGCAGGGGGTCGTCCTCAAACTCGACATCGTCAATGTAGTATTCGTTCTTACCGGCCTCTTTAACGATCAGGTGAACGTGGGAAGGGATGGCGCGGTTCGGGTACGATGCGGGTTTAATCGTGACGAATTTATACTCGCCGCGCGCGTTCGTTTTGATCCAGCCGCGCAAACGCCCGTGCCTGCGCGCGTGGCCGGTCGCTCCCGGCGCGGGCGGATAAATGCCGCCCGCGTCCGTGTGATAGGCGTAAAGAATGACGCCGGGGGCGGGCGTCCGTCCGTCGGGTTGATAGACCACGCCGCTCGCCTCCATCGGCACGCCCGGTTCGGAGGCCGCCGCGATCCTCGTCTCCGAGTTGAGTTGCGCCGGTAATCCCTCGTAGACGGCCTCGCAACCTTCGCAATAGCCGCCGATGCGAGTCGCGGCTTCCGCGCGCGGCTCGCCCCTGGCGGGCTGCGTTCGGGCGGGACGGGCGCAGTTGAGGAAAGCTCCGGCGGGCAGCGCGAGGGCGAAGAGAGAGGCGCGTTTGAGGAAACTCCGGCGGTTCTTGAGGCGGTGTTCATCTTGCAGTGGTGTGTCCATATCAACCTCGCTTTCGGATAGTGATCGCTCAACTATCAGACGGCGCAGGCGGCCATGCGCTTCCAAAAAACTTTCAGCCGCGTAGGTTGAGACGATGCTTCACGCGGCGCGGTTTGATGCCGCGCCGGCGTCGCTCACGTCCTGAGCAGGTAGACGACCCCGGCGATGAGCGCGGCGACGACGAGCAGGAGCAAGAGGAGACAACCGGCGACGGCCAGTTTCACCTTCCGCGCGCGATTTTCGTCGGGCGGGAGCAGGGAATTTTGCGGGAAGTAGGGCGGCGGCGTGGAGGTCGGCATTTAATCGTTCCTTGTGATCCGGGATAACGGAAGGTTGGGGAGATGTCGGCGGCGCGAGTTCGGCGTCGGGTTCAAACTGCCGCGGGCTGCTTCAACTCTTCCAACTCACAGCGCAACAGTTCGGCGACGCTCCAGCCTTGCGCGATGCAGCCGCGCGGCGTGTGGGGCGCGTCGCCGTCGAATATTTCAGAGACCTGACCGACGCCCGCCCCGGTGAGATGCTCGCGGAAAGCGCGCAAAAAACCACGCGCCTGTTCGAGGCTCGCGGGCGTGCGCCCCTGCACTCTCAGGTGTGCGGTAATGAAAGGGCCGATGAGCCAAGCCCAGACCGTACCTTGATGGTAGGCGGCGTCGCGCGCGTGCGCGCCGCCTTCATAGCGCGGACGGTAATCGGGATGGCGCGGCGAGAGCGAGCGCAGCCCGTAGGGCGTGAGCAGTTCGCGCCGGACAATTTCGAGGACGGAGCGCGAGCGCGCGCCCGTCATGATCGGGTGGGGCAGACTGAGGGCGAAGATTTGATTGGGACGAATCGCCGCATCCGGTTCGCCCGACGGGCTGATGCAGTCATAGAGACAACTGTTGGCCTCGTTCCAGAACAGCCCGTGGAAACTCGCGCGGGCGAGTTCGGCGAGCGCGCGCGCGTGGTTGCGCATCCAGTCGTCTTCCACGCGCGCCGCGATCTCTTCGACGATGCGCAGGGCGTTATACCAGAGCGACTGTATCTCGACGGCTTTTCCGGCGCGCGGCGTAACCACGTAGTCGCCGAGCTTGGCGTCCATCCAGGTCAATTGCACGTTTTCCTCACCCGCGCCGAGCAGCCCGTCTTGATCGACGCGGATCGAGTAGCGCGTGCCGCGCTCGTGCCACTCGATAAACTCCTTGAGACGCGGGTACAAATGTTCGCGCACGAATGCGATGTCGCCGGTGCGCCGCGCGAATTCGCCGACGGCGTTGACGAACCAGAGCGTGCCGTCCACGTTGTTGTATTCCGGCTCGTCGTCGCCGTCGGGGAAACGATTCGGGATGACGCCCTCGCGCATGTGCGCGGCGAAGGCCAGCAGGATTTCGCGCGCGGCGTCGAATTTCCGGCGCGCGTAGACGAGGCCGGTGAGCGAGATCATCGTGTCGCGCCCCCAATCCGTGAACCAGTGATAGCCCGCGATCACGGAACGGAGATCGCCGTCGCGCCTGACGAGAAACTGATCGGCCGCCGCGACGAGCGAGCGCACGTAATCGTCAGCTTCGCCGCCCGCCGTTTCAATGCCCGCCGTTTCAATGCCCGCCGTTTCGCCGCTGACAATTTCGTCGAAGCCCGCCACGACGCTCCGGCGACGCTCGCGTTCGCGCGCTTCAAAAGTTGCGGCGTCGGCGGCGTTTCGCGTCTCGGTCGAGGCGATGATGTCGCAGGTTGTTTCGTGCTCGATGCGCCAGAGGAGCAGACACGGGTTGAAGAGGTCTT
>DASQNL010000711.1:0-1688 GCA_035644995.1 Pyrinomonadaceae bacterium
AACGCGCTCACGTCGCGCAACCGTCGGGCGGGGCGACGGCCGCGCAGCCATCCGCGCAGCCATCCGCCGCCGAAGCGAGCGCGCCCGCGCCGCGCCGGGAAGAAGTTTCGCCCGCCAACAATTTTGCGCCCGCCCCGCCCGCCGCCACCGCGGCGGCGACGGTGCATGAACCGACGCTCGTCGCGGAGCCGCACGAAGAACGCGGCATCGAACCCTCTTTCGCCACGGAAGCGAGACCGCCCGCCGCGCCCGAAGCGTCAACGTTCGGCGAGCGCGCGACGCCGTCGCCCGTGGTCGTCGAACCGCCGTCCGCCCCCGCCCCGACCGTCACCACGCCGCTCGGCGGCAGTTCACGCCGTTCGGGCGCGGACACGGAGTTTCCCGTCGAAGTCAGCGAAGACGAACGCCGCCCGCACAACGAGGCGCGCCGCTTCGCGCGCCTGCTCGTCTCCGAGATCAAGCTCTACAACGAGCAAAAGGTGAAGGACGGACGCGAACGGGGCAATCTCTACGAACTCCTGCGCGAAGACATCGACCGCTCGCGCCAGATGTACGACAAGCGCGTCTTGCCGAGCGTCATCTCGCGCTACGACTATTTCCACCACGAACTCGTCAACACGCTCGCCGAAGGCAATCCCGCCAAACTCGGCAGCGACTACCCCGGCGCGACCGTCTAGGCCACGACCACGGTAAAAGTTAAAAGGCGAGAGAGAAGGCCACCACGGCTTTCTCTCTCGCCTTTTAACTTTCGCCTTACCACCGCGACCACCGGCAAGCGAGCGGAGCCGGAAGCGCACGTCACCGCGAACACATAACCAGCCGGAACCGGCGCGGAGAAAGAGATTCAGGCAATTTCAAATTCCAAATCTCAAACTTCCAACCTCAAATCTTTCAATCTCAAATTCCAAATTTCAAACTTTCAACCTCAAATCTTTCAATCTCAAATTTCAAATTTCAAATCTCAATCTTTCAATCTCAAATTTCAAATTTCAAATCTCAAATCTCAAATCTTCCAACACTCTCTGCGTCCTCCGCCCTCCCCATGCCCTCTTGCGCGTTCCCTCTCTCTGTGCGCCAGCGCCGTTGAACGCCTCGCTCCTTAGTAAGTGTCGCCAACCCGCTTCCGGCTCGCTGCAACATCCCGCACGGCCTTATTTCCGCGACGGGCAAACGACTCTCCTCGCCGGGCGCATCCTAGCCGCATGGCACGCGCCGCCGCGCGGGTTGTCGCAAGTTCAACTTGCTCTCCCCGTGCGCGGCAAGTTAGTTTAAGTTTCAGGCGTCGGTATCAACGCGAGCGGTTTATCGCGCGGGAGAAGGTAAAAGTTTTGAAAAAAGTTTATCGCCGGTATCAAGTCGTCTTCGTTTCGGTTATCTCCATCATCGCCGTCACAGGGGCGTTGCTCTTGCCCTTTGCGAGCGCGAGTTGCAGCGCGCCGCAAGAGCCGAGCGCGGGCGCGGCGGAGGCCGTCGAACGCCTGCGCGGGCTGACGCATGCGGCTCCGCCCGTCACGCTGCCTACCGAGAGCGCGGTCGCCTCCATCGAGACGCAGTATGCCAACACGACGGCGGGCGCGCTCGCGCGGCTGTTGCGCGCGCGCATCAAACTAGCGGCGGGCGATCCGGCGGGCGCGGCCTCGCTGCTCGACTCGAACGTTTTCAGCCGGCAGTCCGCGCTCGGCGACTAC
>DASQNL010000712.1:0-5792 GCA_035644995.1 Pyrinomonadaceae bacterium
CGCCGTGGCGTCCCCAGCGCGGGCGGTCGGCGCGGCGATAGTAGCCCTCGCGCTCGTCATAGAGGGCGGCGGCCATCCAATCGCGGAACGAGATCGCACCCTCGCGCCTGATTCTCGCGCGCAGACGTTCGGCGAGAGGCGTCTGATCCGGCGAACTCATTGCTCCGCGGTGTCGATTTGTTTGTCGAGCAGGCGCGTGGTGTGATCCGTGACGCTCGGCGGGCGCATCATCTCGGCGGTGTGCACCGGCGGCTGGCGGTGATCGTTGACGGGCACGCCCTGCGCGGACGGCAGAGACTCGTGCGCGGGAGCGTGCAGGCGCGACGCAATCGGCGGCGTGTAGAGTTGCGGCGGCGTTGCGAACTTAGGCGTGCGCGGCGCGGCGTCTTCAAAAAACACGGCGTAGATGATCCGTATCAAGGCGGCCAGCACCCCGATTGCCGCAAAAATCATAAACTCCTGCGGAAGCGCTATCGCCTCGTGCAGGATCGCGAAAAAAGGAACGAAGAGAATACTGGTGAGAAGAAGCCCGAAACCACGCTTCACGCCGCGTCGTCGCGGCGACACGATGGGCACGCCGACACCTTCGCTGCCTGATACGTGGGCGGGGAGCACACCGCCCGTCAACAACAAATCTCCCACCAAGATGAGCGGAAACCCGCAGCGCGAGCAGAAGCGCACGTCCGCGCTCACCTGCGACTGGCCGCATTTTGGGCAATACATTTTGGGAGAACCCTTTCTCTCGTTTAAACGGATACGCGGCGCGCCGGCTAAATCACGCGCGCTTAAACTACGTTTGACGAGCCGCGAAAGTTCGGCGCGGCTGCCGCTTCAAAACGAAGGGAGGCGTTCGTCGGAGAACAACCGGAAGGCGGCGAACGCGCGCCCCTGATGATGCGCGGCGCGCGCGAGCGTCTCACACAAAAGCGCGCACAGCGTTTGCATCTCGCCCGATGGCACGGCGACCTCTTTCAACAGATCGGCGTCCGTTTCCACGAGCGCGAAGCCGCGCCTGCGCGTCGCCTCGACCTCCGCGAGATACTGTGCGACGAGAGCGGGCGTCGCCAGCGTTTCCGGCAGCGTCCATTCGAACGGGTCGTCCCACAAATTCGCGGTGATGCCGCCGAACGTCTGCTCGACGCAGGCCGCGCTGCGCAGGATGTGTTCGCCGCACGAATAGACGGGCGGCGCGCCTGCCCGCGCGGTGCGCGGATGCCAATAGAGCTTCCCCGCAGGCTCTACCGCCCGCACGAGCGCGCTCGAACCTTCGTGCAAACGCGCGTACTGCGCGTCGAGCGTGGCGAGCAATTTATTCATTGATTGATTCATTCATTCATCGAATCAATGGATCAATGCGCCAATGAATCAATCCCTTATTTGGTGCGCCGGTCGGACTCTTCGAGCACCGTGCCGAAGTTGCGACCGCCGAAACTGAAACCTTGTAAGACGCGTCCTTTCGCGCCGACCTGCGCGCCCTTGCGCGGCGTGCCGCCGCGTTTCGAGACGACCCAAATTTCGCCCGTCCCGTCGTCAACCTTATAAGCCCCGCCGATGAGCGGCACGCCGTAGCTGTCCTCCACCGTCCCCGCGATCCCGACCTCTTTGTCGCGATACCGATCCGGGTTGTCGAGAATTTTACCGATGTTCGTCTTACCCGGACACGCGGCGAACAGGAAAACGCAGAGGAGGGTTAAAGCGAGTGTGGAAACTTTTTGACGTGAGCGCATGGCTTCTCCTTCTTATGTTGAAATAGGGGAGAGGCGGAAGAGAGGGCGGAGGGATAAGGGATGAGGGATGAATAAAAGCATTCAAGCAAGCGGGCGCTGATCTTATTTATCCCTCATCCCTCATCCTTCATCCCTCACGTTAGTTGCCGTACCAGCCGATGGGTTTGCCTGAGAGATCGACCCAGACGCTCTTGACGTGCGTGTAGAGTTCGAGGGCGTGCTTGCCCATCTCGCGCCCGTAGCCGGATTGCTTGTAGCCGCCGAAGGGCGAGGCGGCGTTCATCATGTTGAAGGTATTGATCCAGACCGTGCCCGCCTTGATCTCTTTGGCGAAGCGGTGCGCGCGGGTGATGTCCTTCGTCCAGATTCCGGCCGAGAGGCCGTAGATCGTGTCGTTGGCCTGCCGGATCAAATCCTTCTCATCCTTGAAGGTGATGGCCGAGGCGACCGGCCCGAAAATTTCTTCCTGCGCGACGCGCATCGTGTTCTGCACTTCGCTGAAGACGGTCGGCTGGAAGAAGTAGCCGTTCTTGAAGTTGCCTTCGAGCGCGGGCGCGCCGCCGCCCGTCAACACGGTCGCGCCCTCGCCGCGCGCGATGTCGACGTAGCTCTTGATGCGCGCGAGTTGTTCGGCGGACACCTGCGGCCCCATCTGCGTCGTCTTGTCCATCGGGTCGCCGACCTTCACCCGCTCGGCTCGCTCCTTAAAGCGTTCGAGGAATTCGTCCTTCACGCGCTCGTCGAGGAAGAGGCGCGAACCGGCGCAGCAAACCTGTCCCTGGTTGAAGAAGATGCCCATCATCGCGCCGCTCACGGCCTGTTCGATGTCGGCGTCGGCGAAGACGATGTTCGGGGCTTTGCCGCCGAGTTCGAGCGAGACTTTGGTGAGATTCCCGGCCGCCGTGCGCGCGATGATCTTGCCGACTTCAGTCGAGCCGGTAAAGGCGATCTTGTCGATGCCCGGATGCGACGCGAGCGCCGCGCCCGCCGTCTCGCCGAAGCCGGGCAGGATGTTGACCACGCCGTCGGGGAAGCCTGCCTCTTGAAACAACTTGCCCAGCTCCAACGCCGTCACGGGAGTTTGCTCGGCGGGCTTCAAGACGATGGTGTTACCGGCGGCGAGCGCGGGCGCGAGTTTCCACGCGGCCATCAGGAGCGGGAAGTTCCAAGGGATGATCTGGCCGCAGACACCGAGCGGTTCGCGCAAAGTGTAATTGAACATCTGGCCGGGGACGGGGATCGTCTCGCCTTCGATCTTGGTTGCCCACCCGGCGAAGTACTCGAAATTCTCCACCACGCCCGGCAGGTCTATGTACATCGACTCCTTGATCGGCTTGCCGTTATCGGCCGTCTCCAGAGCGGCGAGTTCCTGCGACTTCGACTCGATCAGTTGCGAGAGTTTGTAGAGCAGACGACCGCGGTCGCGCGCGCTCATCCGCCCCCACTTGCCCTCGAAGGCGCGGCGCGCGGCGGCGACGGCCTTGTCCACGTCGGCCTTGTCGGCCTCGGCGACCTCGGCGAGCGTTTCGCCGGTCGAAGGGTTCGGCGTGGTGAAAGTCTTGCCCGATTCGGCATCAACCCACTGGCCGTCAATGAACAATTGATACCGGCGAGGCGATGCGGATGCGGTTTGAGAAGACGACATGGGAAAACTCCTTAGCTCGGATTCTTAAAAAATATGTTGGAGAGTCTTGAACTTCCGTGTTCGGCCATTACTTTATCACCTACTCCGGGCGAAGTCTAAATGACCCGATCCCCCCGCGCTTCATTCGCGCAAAAGTGCAACTTGCCCGCCCCGAAAGCAGGTGGGGCGGCCGCCCTTGTCCAAGGACGGCCGCCCCTCTCACAGCCCCGGCGCAGCGAGCGCGCGGAGCTATCCATTATTCGAGACCGAATCAGTTACAACCGAGCGCGGCGCGAATCGAGTTTGCCTCGGCGATCAACTGCGTGGCCTGCGCGGCGGTCAACTTCTTACCCGACTGGGCGCGTGTGTGGTTGGCGAAGTCCGCGAGCTTGGCGCAGGCGGCGGCCGTGTTGCCCGCGTTGAGCGAATTCAAGGCGTCGCGCAATTTGACGAGCAGGCTGTTCTCCGTCCCGTGCGGGAGGTTGAAGCCGCGCACGAGGGCATCGAGATCGCTGATGCGCTCGGCGGGCGTTTTGACCGGCGGCGGCGGCGGCTGAACCTGCACGGGCTGGAAGACGGGGTTTGCGCCGACGACGTTCAGGCTCGTCTCTCCTGTGCCGTCCGCGTTCATCGTGTAGATACTGACGTGACGGTCGATGATCTGGTCGTTCGCGTCACGGATTGCAGTCTGGCGGCGGAAGGCGATGCGCGTGCCGTCGGGCGACCACGCGGGCGTTTCGTTGAAGTCGCCGGCGGAGGTGAGCACGCTTTCCCCACCGCCGCCCGTGTTCACGACGCGGATGGATTTAACTGTGTCGAAGGCGATGTGCACGCCGTCGGGCGACCAGGCCGGGCTTCTCTTAATGATTTCGGAATAGGTGACGCGCGTGACCGTGCCGTCGAGCGTGGCGGTGTAGATGTCCGAACCCGATTCCGAGTCGCCGACGAAGGCGACGCGCGTGCCGTCGGGCGACCAGGTGGGTTGGCTCTCGGCGAGCAGGCTGCCGTCGTTGACGGTCAGGCGCGTGACCGCGCCGCCGTTGGGGCTGATGAAATAGATGTGGCTGTGGCCTTCCCTCGCGCCGTGGAATGCGATCTTGGAGCCGTCGGGCGACCACGCCGGGCTGCTGTCGGTCATCAGGTCGGTGAGCGACGTGACGTTGCTGCCGTCGGCGTTCATCACGCAAATATTGTAAGGCTCGGAGCCGCAGGTGAAAGCCAACTTCGTGCCGTCGGGCGACGAAGAAGGGTCAACCGCAAGCACGTATGGGCTGCCGACCATGGTCTGGTTGCTGCCGTCGGCGTTCACCGTATAGATTCTGCCGTCGCGGTCGAAAGCGATTTTACTCGCCGCTTGATCCGCCGCCGCGATGGCGGCGGCGGAAACGGGCGGCAGGCTGAAGGAACTGAGGGCGCATAACACCGCCAGAGCGATATATGACAGGCGCGCGATGCGCGTTGTTCGACGTGTTTTCATGACTCCTAATCCTCTCCTGTTTAATGGCGTTTCAATAATTTATCAATGCCGCTTGGGCATAATGGCGGAGGCTGGTCGGAGTATCCGTGCTTGTCCGGCTTGCCCCTCGCTTAATAACGCGCAAGGTAAACGGTAAAGGGATCAGGATGCGGGATAAAAAATTTCGGGAGAGTTCAAAACGCGCGGGTTGCGTTTGCGTGAGGCTGATTTTGAACGCGCCGGGCGCGGGGAGATACGGAGGAGACGAAGAGACGCGGAAGCGAGAGCGCACGCGTGTGCGCGCGGGAGCTTTACGACTGCAATTCATCCACCCCTTCGTCGGTGGCGTGGCGTAAGTCTTTGTCGCCGGTCACTTCATCCCAATCGTAGCCGAGATACTCGCAGAAAGCGTGAAGTTTCATCTCCCAACGCTCGCGCTGCTCGCGGTAAATTTTCCATCCCTTGTTTGCGTCCCGATGCGTCTTGACGCCTGCCTCGGCCAGTTGTTCGAGCGTCCGCCGGTAGCGTCTTTGCAGGCGGCGCGTGGCCGCGGCCGGGTCTTCATCCGGGGATGTCTCCTTCAGGCCGAGCGCGAAGATGAGTTGTTCGAGCACGTGGAGGCCGCTCGCTTCAAGCGTGCGCATTTCGGGATGGCTGCACATCTCCGGGTATTCTTCCTCGTCGAGGCAGCCTTTGACGACGGCGCACGTTTCGAGGATGAGGAAGAAGATGCGCGGCGTGCTCTTGTGAACGGCGATGGGGTGAAAATAGTGTATGACCGGATGCTCGACGTGCGACTCCTGTAGCTCGTTGATGTCGCGCGCGGCATTGCGCAGGACGGTCTCGAAGCCGTAGAAGCGTCCGGAGAAGAAGTGGTGCGCGACGAACCCGGCCACGTCCGCCCCCCCGTCCGCCTGATGATAGAAGGAGAGCGCGATGGCGCGTTTGCGTTCGAGCGCGCTGTAGACCGTGATCAGATACGTCA
>DASQNL010000713.1:0-4241 GCA_035644995.1 Pyrinomonadaceae bacterium
CCACGGGCGCGAGCACGAAACCGGGTATCTGCCCCGCGAACGCGACGAAGCCGAGCGTCGCGGCCGAGCCCGTCAGGCGATAGACGAGCCACGACTGCGCCACGATCTGCATCCACGTGCCCGTGAGCGAAATGAGTTGTCCGCCGTAAAAGAGCCTGTAGTTTTTGTGGCCGAGCGAGCGCAACGCCGCGGGTATTTGTAATCTTTTCGGCGCGGCCGTCGCCGCCGTCGCCATCGTCTCGCTCTCTCTCGTCGCTTCTGCCTGAATAACCTTCACCCCTACGCCGGCTTCCCGCGAAATCCTTCGGCGGCAACAACAACAACTCGCGGCGCGCCCGTCGCCGCGGGTTGGCGGCCGTCCTCTGAAATCCCGTCAACCGGATGAGCCGCGCCGATGATAAGATCGCCGCGAGACGAAAGGATGACCTTCATTTCAAGAAACTGTGGCAAAGTCCGTTTTCGACTCCGCGCGGCGTGCGCGGCGCATCGCGCGGCTCGTCCGGCCGCGCTTGACGCCGTCTCACGGTCGCGTCGAACGCCTGCGCCGCGCGTCCGGCAAAACGTCAACGGCGCATAGCCCGAAGCCGACGAGCGCGGCCGTCCACAGGTGAAAGGAGAGCGCGATGAGCGTGAAGAACAGGATGATGCTCAAGCCCACGAAGCGGTGCCACGCGTTCGCCCGCCGCGGTCGCCGCAACAGCGCGAAGATCGAGAAGCTCACGACGAACCACCCGGCGAAGTTGCTGAACGGCACTCCGTAGTAGACGCCGCGCTCGACCCAACGCCAATAGCCGAGTTGGTTCGCGGCGAGCGGATCGATGACGAGATCAATCGCCGTCATCCACGCCGCGCCGACGAGCGCGCCGCGCCACGGCGGCAGATTGAAACGCAAGCTCGCCTGTTGCACATACGCGACGAGCGTCAGCCACGCGCAGGCCATCACGACGGGCACGCCCGCGACGGTCGGCCGCAACACCCCAGTGTAAGCGTAACGCCCGAACGGCCAATCGTAATAGACGCCGCACAACTCGACGAGCAACCCGAAGCCGGCCGCCGCCACGAGACGCAGAAAGTCGGCGCGCGCAGCGGTCGTGGTGAGGACGATAGCCCCGGCCACCGCGAGGAAGGCGGAGGCGAGCCAATTCTGTGCGGCGGCCACCGCGCCGACGAATAAGTAGTGCGCGACGCCGCCCGCCCACAAGACGGCATACGCGAGCGCGAGCGCGACGGCGACGCCCACACGCCACCCGCGCTTCGAGTTCGGTTCTTCGTCGTGGCCTGTGCGGTTCAAGTCTCGCCTCGTTCGATCAGTTCGCAAGTGATTTTAGCGGAGAGCAGGACGGTCGGCGTGCCGCCGCCGGGGTGCGTGCTCCCGCCGACGTAGTAGAGACCCGCGTAGCGCGCATCTTTGTTCGGCGGGCGGAGAAAGGCGCGCCGCCAGCCGTGCGAGTGAGTCCCGTAGATCGCCCCGCCCGGCATCGCATAACGCTCCCCGATGCGGCGCGGCGTCCACGCGTCCGCGACGGCCACGTCCGCGGCTTCGAGATCGGGAAAACCGCCTTTCGCCAGCCGCGCGAAGACGCGCGCACGCGCCTCCTGAATCTTCGCCTCCGTCCACTCGTCGCCGTCGTTGGCCGGGGCGTTCGCCATGATGAACAGCGTTTCGCCCGCGCCGCCGGGCACGAGCGAGCGGTCGCTGCGGCTCGGCGCGCTGACGTAGACGGTCGGGTCGTCGGGAAACTCTCGCGCGTCAAAAAGCTGCGCGAACTCGCGCCGGTAATCTTGCGAGAAATAGACCGCGTGGTGCGGTAATTCGGCGAGCGTGCGGCGGACGCCGACGAGGAAAACGAGACCGGAGAGCGACCGCGACCGCGCCGGTTGCGCGCGTCCGGCGCGGCCGAGCAGCGCGGGCGCGAGCGACGCGTCGCCGTTCATCACCACCGCGTCGGCCGTGAGCCGCGTGCCGTCCGCGAGCGCGACGCCCGTCACCCTGCGCCCGTCGCGCCCGTCGCGCTCGATGCGCTCGACGCGCGCTCCCGTCCGCAGCGTGACGCCCGCGCGTTCCGTCAGCGCGACGAGGCTTTCGACGAGACGGTAGAGGCCGCCCTGGATATGCCAACCGCCGAAGGCGTATTCGACGTAAGGAATCACGGCGAGCGTCGCCGGAGACTCGTAGGGCGACGAGCCGACGTAGGTCGGGTAGCGGTCGAAGAGTTGTCTGAGATGCGCGCTCTTGAAATGCGCGGCGACCGTCCGGTGATAGTTGCCCCACGCGCGCCTGAGCGGCAGGTGGCGCATGGCCTTGAGCGAGCGCAGGTCGGGCGTGAAGTCGAGCGGCTGCCGCCGGAAGAAAGTCTCTTGCGAGACTTCAAACAGGCGCGCACCGAGTTGCATGAAACGAAGGAATCCGTCCACGTCGCGCGGTTCGAGGCGGCGCACGGTCGAGAGCCAATCGGGCAGGTAGGAAGAATATCGAAAGCGCGTGCCGTCGTCGTAAACGTATTCCGCGAGCGGGCGCATGGGGATGAGTTCGAGGTGTTCGTCCAGACGCGCGCCGGCGGCCTCGAAGAGTTCGGCGAAGACCCACCGCATCGTGATGAGCGAGGGGCCGGTGTCGAAACGAAAGCCGCCCTGCTCCCAGCGATTCATCTTGCCGCCGGGCGCGGACGATTGCTCGCAGATGGTGACGCGCCAACCCGCGCGCGCCAGCCGCAACGCCGTCGCCAGCCCGCCCAAACCGCCGCCGATGATGATGGCCTGCTTTCGTTTCATAACCCGACGGCCGGGGTGCGTTGCCGTTGACGACTAAACATCAAGACGCTCGCCGCCGCCGACGCCGTAGCGGGAGCATGGCGGCGGTACGGAGTGAAACCATCCTGAATGAAGCACGGAGTAGAACCATCCGGAACGTGGAATTTCAAATTTGAGATGATCCATTTCAAATTTGAGATAATCCATTTCAAATTTGAGATGTTCTCTTATCGGCATCCGCGCCGTCTGCCGTTGCGGCGGTGAAAATTTTTACCTTCAGTTTCGCCGCGCGCTAAACTTCCGCGCCCGCACGGTAACGCCGGCCTTTCCATACGACGCCGCGCCCGCTCTTGCATCGCCACCACGAAGAGAAACCGAGCGCGACGAGGATCGCCTCGCCGAGCGGATGCAGCGCGACCGACCACCACGGATGCCCGAAGCGCAGAGCCAACGCCGCGCGCATCAAGAGCACGCACAGGGCGACCGCGGCGAACGCCGGCAGCCCGCCGTCTCCGCCCAACGTGAAAAATAACGGCGCGAGGATGAACGGGAGGAACAACAGCAGCGCGTGCATCGCCATGAACAACCAGAAGCTCGACTCGCGCCGGAAGGCCGGGAAGAAGTTCTTCTGGAAGCCGCCCCAGATTTCCGCGAACGAGCGGTACATGCGCACGCTCACCGTGCCTTGCCCGTCGAGACACAAGCTCGCCTGCCCGCGCGCGCGCCACAACTGCGCGAGCCGCACGTCTTCAAAGAGTTCCCGGCGCACGGCCGCGTGCCCGCCGACGCGCGCGTAAGTCGGGGCGTGCGCGAGCAGGCAGGCTCCGTGCGCGAGGCCGAGCGCGGCGTCGGCGCGCCGGAGGGCGAGCGGCGCGGGGTAGAGCGTGAAGACGACGAAGTTCAAGAGCGGCATTAGAGCGCGTTCCCAGAAGCTACGGAGTTCGAGCGCAGGCCAGCAGGAGAGCAGCGTGACGCGGCGAGCGGCGGCTTCGGCGAGCATTCGCGCCGCCGCGCCCGGCGCGAGCCGCGCGTCGGCATCGAGAAAGAGCAACCACTCGCCGCGCGCCGCCGCCGCGAGCCGCGCGCACGCGAAAGTCTTTCCGCACC
The DNA here is from genome assembly GCA_035644995.1 of Pyrinomonadaceae bacterium. Taxonomy (GTDB): domain Bacteria; phylum Acidobacteriota; class Blastocatellia; order Pyrinomonadales; family Pyrinomonadaceae; genus JAIVJZ01. The sequence continues at coordinate 3,859 of DASQNL010000713.1, forward strand.
AACCGTCGGGCAGTGGCACGGGCGCAATGGATTTCACGCGGGCGTCGCGCGTCGAGTATTCGTCGATGACGGCGGGGGTGCGATCCGTCGAGTGATCGTCGTAGACCAATACTTCGCAGACCGTCTCGCTTCCCTGCGCGAGCGCGGCGTCGAGACAGGCCGCGAGGTTCGTCTCCTCGTCGCGCGCCGGGATCAGGATGGAGACGCGCGCCCGCGGCGCATCGCCGGGGTCGGCCGCGACGCGCGGCCACGCGAGCGCGTTCCACACGGCGATGCCGAGCAACGTCGCCGCCGCGAGCAGCGGTAGGAGGTAGAAAAAAATCATGCGACGGAGAGCTGCTCCGCGCGCGCGCGCGTCACTTTGCCGAGCATCATCTCCGACG
>DASQNL010000714.1:0-1502 GCA_035644995.1 Pyrinomonadaceae bacterium
GCGCGTCAAGCCGTAGATGGCGAGCGCGCCCCCGCCGATGGCCGATGCCCAGCGTTCGATTTCGCCGACGTTCACGTCCTCGCGCGCGTACCCTTGCGGCGCGTCGCCCCTGTCAATCTGCTCCTGCGTCAATGCTGTCCCACTTGTCGCCATCGTCTTATCTCCTTTTGCGTCCCACACAATTTTCGGACACGACGCGCGCCCCGCGCCCCGCCTCTGTCCGAAAACGGCTCATGTTGACTATGTTCTCAGATACTCAGTCAAAAACCGTGCCGACCGGAGACGACCGGCCGACACGGCTTTCAATTTCGGCGACCAGAGCGCGCCTCCGCCTTAGTTTACGGCGTTCCCGCGCACTCTTGCGTGACCCGCGCTGCGCCCTAGCCCACGCGCTCCCGCCTGCGGCCGCCGGCCGCCATACTCAAGGCCGCAACGCGCGTCTCGCGTTCGTTCAGGTAACGCGTGAGCGCGTCTTCGAGCGACGGGAGCAACTGCCCGCGCTCGCTCGCGAGCACGCCGTAGGGCGAGCGCGGCGCGGCGAATTTCAAGGAGGCCGCCGGACGCGCTTCGACCAGATTCGCATCCAGTCCGGCGCGACGCGCGGCGAGGCGCGCCAGTTCCGCCCAACTGAGCGCGCCCTCGTTGGCGAGATGCCATAGGCCGCGCTCGCCGTCGATCAAAAGATCGAGGCTCGCATTGACGAGATCGGGAACGTAGGTCGGCGAGACGATCAAATCGTCCGCCGCGACGAACTCGCGCCTTTCGGCCAGCGCGGCGAGCGCAAGCGTGATGAAATTGTACTCGTCCCACGGGCCGAAAAACGCGCTCGTGCGCACGATGAGCGCGGACGGGCACAACTCCGACACGCGCCGCTCGGCCTCCGCTTTGCTTCGCCCGTACACGTTCAGCGGCGACACCTCGTCGCTCTCGACGTAAGGGCTGCCCTTCGTCCCGTCAAAAACCAGATCGGACGAAAACGTCAGCAACGCCGCGCCGCGCCGCGCGCACGCCTCGGCGAGCGTGGCCGCGCCCTCCGCGTTCTCGCGCATGCACTTTTCCGCTTCGCGCTCGGCATCGTCAACGCGCACGTAACCGGCCGTGTTGACCACCGCCCACGGCTCACACTCGGCGAGCGCGCGTTCGACCGAAGGCGCGTCGGCGATGTCCATGTCGGCGCGCGTCAGCAGGCGATAGGAGATGCCGCGCAGGTCGCACAGTCGCGCGAAGGCGCGGCCGAGCGTGCCCGTCGCGCCGTTGATGATGAGCGGCCGCGCGTGCCCACTTCTCATGTCGAGTCCTCGTTTCGCGGTCGTCTTCGCCGCGGGCTGCCGCCGCACGGGCGGATAGTGCAGGCGTTCCAGACGCCGCCACCAACCCGGCGCGGCGAGCGTGGGATGTTGATAATCGCCGGTGGCGGAGAGATCGCGGAGCATGTGCGCGAGCGCGGTCGGGCGCGGACTTCCGTTTCGCACGTCGAAGACACCCGGCTCGTATGTGCCGGC
>DASQNL010000715.1:0-5641 GCA_035644995.1 Pyrinomonadaceae bacterium
AACAAGGCTCGTGCCACAACCATGTGGATGCCCGCGCCCGCGCGAAAATCCACGGAAACCCCGGCTGCTCGCATGATTCGCGGCGCGGCGCGGCCGGCGAGGCCGCGGAATCCGGCGCGCGAACCCACGATATGGGTTGCCGTGTAAACGAAAAGGTGATGCGAGATCGTCCGCGCGCGCGACGCGGCGGCGGCGCGTCCTTGTAGTTTCAACCGGCACATAATAATCTGTGTGTCCAACAACCAACATTTCAGCACGAAGAGGAGATGACATGTCAGAACAGATCAACGCAGGACAGATTGATGAGCGCGAGACGCCCGCTTCCGGGCTGCTGTTATCCGTCGAACCCTTGCAGACGAGCGCGCAACTGAACGCCGGCGACGACAACGCCGACACCGGCGGCTCGGGCGAGAAAGACACTTCGGACGACTCGGCCGTTGACGCCGACAACTCGGACACGAGCGGCGCGGACACAGACCTCACCGATGCCCTCGGCGCAGACACCGACGGCTCGGACGCCGCCGACACCGACAGTTCCGATACCGACAGCTCCGATACCGACAGCTCCGATTCCGGCTCCACGATCACGATTGACAGCAAGGACGCTTAAGCGTTCGCTGGCCTTTTATGAACCGTGAAGTCGCCAACGGCTTGAGCCGGCTTTTGGAGCCGCACACGGCGGAGGAGTTCCTCGCCTCCTCCTGGGGACAGAGCTACCGGCACATCCGCGGGCGGCGGGGTAAGTTCGCGCACCTGCTGCCGTGGGAGCGTCTCAATGACATCCTCCGGCAGCACCGGCTCGACTTCCCGCGCCTGCGCCTGATGCGCGACGGCAAACCGCTCCCCGTCAACTCATATCTCCGCCACGCTCCCGCCGCACGCAACCGGCAACCCGTCCCGCGTCTTCAACCCGTCAAATTCACCGGCCAACTGCGCGCGGGCGCGACCCTCGTGCTCGACGCGGTTGACGAACTGCACGAACCGCTCGAAGAGTTGGCCGCCGGGTTGGAACGCCTGTTCCGCGAACGCATCCAGATCAACTCCTACGCCGGGTGGCACACCTCGCGCGGCTTCGACCTGCACTGGGACGACCACGACGTTTTCATTTTGCAGGTGGCAGGGCGCAAGCTCTGGCGCATCTACGGGCAGACGCGACCGCACCCGCTCGCGGGCGAGACGGGCAACCCGAAGCCCGCCTGCGCGCCGCTCTGGGAAGCCACGCTCGAAGACGGCGACTTACTCTACATCCCGCGCGGCTGGTGGCACGTCGCCGAGCCGCTCGACGAGCCGACGCTCCACCTCACCGTCGGCATCCACAAACGCACCGGCCTCGATCTCTTAACGTGGCTCGCCGGGCAATTGCGCGCGAGCGAAACTTTTCGCCAAGACCTCCCGCGCTTCGCTTCGCCCGCCGCGCGCGCCGCGCACATGCGGCGACTCTGGGAAGAGTTGGCCGCCGCGTGGGAGGAACAGCCGCTCGAACGCTATTTCGCCGAACTCGACGCGACGGCCGAACCGCGCCCGCGTCTCAATCTGCCGTGGGGCGCGACGGCCGAAATCCTTCCCTCCGACATCGGGGCGCGCGTGCGTCTGCTTGCGCCGCGCCCGCTCGATTTGCAGGTCGAAGACGGCGTGGTCGCATTCTCCTGTCACAAAAAGCGTTGGCGGTTCGCGGCCGACGCGCTCGTCGTGCTCAACCGGCTGGCGGACGGCCGCGCCTGTTCCGTCGCCGAACTGTGCGAGGCGGCGCAGGAGGAAGCACGCCTCGACGAACGAATTGTGCGCGCGTTGCTCGGCGAGTTGCTCCGGCACGGGCTGCTCACCGTCGTCGCGGAAAGAGCCTGACGAGCAAATTCTCCGGGCAAATAATGAGCCGACCCTTCTTCTATTGCTCCGAACTGTCGCGCGCGTCCGGTGAGCGCAGTTTCGGCACGGCCTCTGTGGGCGAGGTGTGGCTGCTCGTCGAATACCGCGAGGCGTGGGGGGCGCACGCGCTCGCGGACAGCATGCTCCCGGCCGGGGTCAAGCGGCACCTGAATAAATTCTGCCAGGCCGTGCCGCGGGCGCGCGTCCTGTTCATCAAACAGGAACGCGTGCGTCCCGAACCGCTCAGTTGCTTCATCGTGCGTTGCCGGGAAAGCGCGCCGTCAATCGAGCGGTTCGAGTTGTCGGGATATGAGGAATTGATGAAGTTCGATCTGGCTGCGCTGGCGGCCGGTCAGGGGGGCGAGCGCGGCGCACGGTGGGAAGCTCCCCTCTACCTCGTCTGCACGCACGGCAAGCGCGACAAGTGTTGCGCGAAATTCGGCTATGCGCTTTATAAATCTTTGCGGGCGGGCGAGGTGGAAGGCGGACACGGGGGCGCGGGGCGCGTCTGGCAATCCTCACACGTCGGCGGCGACAGGTTCGCGGCCAATCTCGTCTGCTTCCCGCACGGACTCTTTTACGCGCACGTGACGACGGAGGCGGGGCGCCGGATCATCGAGGCCTATGAACGGCGGCAACTCTTGCTCGAAGGCTATCGCGGGCGCGCCTGTTATTCCTACCCCGTGCAGGCCGCAGAGTTCTTCATCCGCACCGAGACCGGCCTCGGCGCGCTCGAAGAGTTGCGCTACCGGCGACACACGCGCACCGGCGACAAAAGTTGGCGCGTCACCTTCGCCGCCACCGGCGGCCAACTGCACGAGGTAAGCATCGCCGCTCGCCCGTCCGAGTTTCATAACTACATCACCTGCCAGTCGGCCGAAGAGGGGCGGGTAATTCAATACGTGTTGGAAAACTATCGCGCGACGTAGAAGGGAGTTTCAAGTTTCAGGTTTCAAGTTTCAAGTTAAAGACCGGAGAACTTCAGTCTTGAAACTTGAAACCTGAAACTTGAAACCTGAAACTTGGAACCTGAAACTTGAAACCTGAAACCTGCTATGACACCACCGAGCCGCCGCAACTCGAACCCGCCCCGGCGGTGCAGCCGAAGCAGTGCGCGGCGGTGACAATCTCGCGCCCGGCAAACTCGCGCGGGTCGAACTCCGCGATGGTTTGCGGCAGGCGCGGCGCGACGCCGAGATCGAGCATCTGGTTGAAGTCGCAATCGTAGAGCCGCCCCGTCCAATCGACGCTGACGAGGCTGCGGCACATGAGTCCGGCGACGGCCTGCGGATTGAACGCTTCCACGAGTTTTCGCATATAGCGTTCCTCGTTGCCCGTGCGCCGCAGGTAATCGAGGAAACGTTTGATGGGCATGTTGGTGATCGTGTAGAGATGGTTGAACGAGACGCCGTAGCGCGCCCCCAACTCGCGTCTGAAGTCCGCCTCGATTGAGCTTTGCGCGGGCGGCAGAAACGCGCCCACCGGGTTGTAGACGAGATTCAACGCGAGTTCGCCGCCTTCGCTTCCATACCCCACCTCGTTCAGCCGCCGCAACGCTTCGAGTGATTTGGCGAAGACTCCCCGGCCGCGCTGCGCGTCCGTCTGCGGCGCGAGAAAATAGGGCAGCGACGAGACGACTTCGACGCCGTGCGCGCGGAAAAACTCCGGCAAGTCTTCCTGTCCCGGCTCGAACATCACGGTCAAGTTGTGGCGCACGATGACGTGCGCGCCGAGCGCACGCGAGGCGGCGACGAGACGGCGGAAAGACGGGGTGAGTTCCGGCGCGCCGCCCGTGATGTCAACCGTCTTGAACCTGTGGCGGCCGACGGCCTCGATGATCCGCGCGGCGGTTTCCTCCGACATGATCTCCGTGCGCTTCGGGCCGGCATCCACGTGGCAATGCTTGCACGCCTGATTGCACAACTTCCCCACGTTGACCTGCAAGGTCTCGACCGCGCCCGCGCGCAAAGTCAGCCCGGCGGCGGCGACGCGCTCGTCGAAGCCGACGGCCGAGCGGGCGGCCGAAGTCTCCGTGTGGTTGACGACGGGTAGAGCCTTCGCCCGCGTCACATCGAAACCTTGTCGACGGAGTTGTGCGCCTGCAAGCCGTGGATGAGAGCCGCGCCGCCGCGCAAGGCCGAAGCCATGTGGATCGCTTCGGTCATCTGCTCCATGTTCGAGCCTGATTCGAGACACGACTGCGCGTAGGCGTCTATGCAGTAGGGGCATTGCAACGCGTGAGCGACGGCGAGGCCGATGAGCGCCTTCTCGCGCCGCGAGAGCGCGCCGTCTTCCTGACACGCCTCGTACCATGCCATGAATTTCTCGAAGAGGTCTGGTCGATGCTTGCCCATCTCGGCAAAGCGGCTGAGGTCTTCTTCTTCGTAATAGGACATTCGTATAGTTCTCCGTCGCGGCTTTGTGCGCCGCCCATGATAATTGTTATCCCGCCCGCGCGCCGCGCCCGCGCCGGACGGGCGCGTAGAGACGGCTCAGCGTATGCGGGCTGACGCCGAGCCAATAGAGCAGTTGCAGAAACGACCAGCGCGCAAAGGTGAAAGCGAAACTGCGTCCCTCGAAGCGGCGCGAAGACGTGACGACGCGCGCTCCGAGATGAATCAACGCGCCGCGCCGCTTGAGCCGCCGCACCAAATCCAAATCCTCGAAAATGGGGAACGGCCGGAAACCGCCGACTTGCCGGTAGACGCTCGCCCGCACGAAGATCGCCGAGTCGCCGTAGCACAAACCGAGTTTGCGCAGTTGCGGGTAGAGCCACGTCAGAAAACGCGCGGCGCGGCGTAAGCCGTCGAAACTGACGGTGAAGTTGCCGCCGACGATGTTGGCGTCGCACCGGAGCGCGTCGAGTATCAGTTGCGGCGCACGGGGCGGCGGGAGCGTGTCGGCGTGGAGGAACCAGAGCACGTCGGCTCGCGCGACGGCCGCGCCCGCGTGCATCTGCGCGCCGCGCCCGCGAGCGGAGAGGACGAGGCGCGCGCCGTGCTCGCGCGCGATCTCGCGCGTCGCGTCCGCGCTCCCGCCGTCAACGACGATGACCTCGACGCGCCCGCCGTCGCCGAGGCGCGCCAGAGCTTGCAGGGTCGCGCCGAGCGAATGCGCTTCGTCGAGCGTCGGGATGATGACGGAAATGGCCGGACGCGCTGCCGTTGATAATGAAGCCATCTGACTTTCGTTTCGGGTGTCGTTCGCCGTCAACTGCGCCCGCGCGCCGTTTGCCTCGCCCGCTCTCAAGGCGAGAGATGATTTGCCGCTGCGGGGAGCGTATCGCTTTTCGTGCGCGCCTCCAAACGCAATTGCCGCGCGGGACGCTCTGCGCCGAACGGCAATTTGAGAAGCGCGACCAAGCCGAGTTCTTCCGGCGCGCGGTAAGCGGGAACGCCGATCTCGATCTCCGCCTGCGGCACGTTCAGCCGGAGCGTCCCGTGCAGCCGATCCCAGAGCGTCAGCCCGCTCGACCAATTGGCGTCGCGTTCCTCGCGCACGGTCGAATGATGTATGCCGTGCATGCGCGGCGTCACTAAAATCAAGTTCAGCCGTCGTTCCACCCCGATGGGCAGGCGCGCGTTCGAGTGGTGAAACAGGATCGAGACGAACAGCAAACTCTGCCACGTCGAGAGCGACCGCGGCGACACGCCGAGCGCGAGCACCTGCGCCGCGCGCCACGCCACCGAGAAAAGAAGCTCGCCGAAGTGAAAACGCAAAGCGGTCGAGGCGTCCAGGTCGAGGTCGGCGTGATGCACGAGATGAAAACGCCACA
>DASQNL010000716.1:0-3891 GCA_035644995.1 Pyrinomonadaceae bacterium
GGCACGTCTCTCTTCGTCGGGAGCGAACCGACGCGCCTCGCCCTCGCCGACGACGGGCAGACGATGTACGTCGGCCTGAACGGCGCGGCCGCCGTGCGCAAACTCGACGTGTCGGCGCAAACGGCAGGCATCCAGTTCACCCTCGGCACCAGCAATTACGACGGCGCGTATCTCCCCGACGACATCGCCGTCATGCCCGGCAGCCCCGGCACGGTCGCCGTCAGCAAACTCAACGGCGGCACGACGATTTACGACGCGGGCGTGGCGCGCACGCAGTCGTCCACCACCGGCGGCTCCATCGAATTCGGCTCGCCGACCCGGCTCTACGCGGGCAGCAATCCCGTGCAGAAGCAGAGCGTCGATGCGAACGGGATCACGAATCTCGCCTATTTCAATACGGGTAGCTTCGGGCGGACGCAATACGCGGGCGGCCTGTTGTACCTGTCCGGCGGCGGCGTCATCGACCCCGAAACCGGCGTTATCAAGGGACGCTTCACCGGACTCGACTACGAGAACGTGATGGCGATTGACACGGCGAAGAACCGTGCCTTCTTCCTGACCAATAACTTCAGTTCGGGTTGGAACCTGCGCGCTTTCGAACTCGACACGTTCCGCCTGATGGGCGTCGTGCGCGTGCAGGGAATCTCCTCCGGCCCCGGCCTCGCCCCGTCGAGCCTCGTGCGCTGGGGCAAGAACGGGCTGGCCTTCCGCGCCTACGACCGCATCTTCCTGATTCAAACCACGCTCGTTGACTCGACCGAGACCGTCCCGGCGGCGACGCCCACGCCCTCGCCCACGCCGGCGTCCTCGCCCGTCTATATCCCGACGGTCGTCAACAAAGTCAATCTGCCCGCCAACGACCTCGTGATCGACGTGGGGACGCAGACGCTCTATGCGAGCGTGCCGAGCAGCGGGGGCGGCGCGGTGGGCAACAGCATCACGTCGGTTGACCCGAAGACCGGCGCCATCGGCGCGTCAACTTTCGTCGGCAGCGAGCCGAACAAACTCGCCATCTCCGACGACGGGCAAGTTCTCTACGTCAACCTCGACGGCGCGAAGGCCGTCCGGCGTTTCGACATTGCGACGAAAACTCCCGGCACGCAGTTCGCCGTCGGGGTCGACCGGCCGGCGGATATGGAGGTGGTGCCGGGCAGCCCGCAGTCGCTCGCCGTCTCGCGCGGCACGGGCGGCTTCTCCAGCAGCAACAGCGGCGTGGCCGTCTACGACAACGGCGTGCAACGCCCGAACACCTCGAACGGCGGCGCCTACGCCATCGGCCCCATCGAGTTCGGCGCGACGCCCACGAGGCTCTACGGCTACGACAGTTATTCGAGCGGCTTTGAACTCGTGAAGTTTTCGCTGGATGCGTCGGGCGTAAATCTTGTCAGCCTCACGCGCAACCTGCTCTCAGGTTATGACCACGGGCTTAAGTTCGCGGGCGGCCGGCTCTATTCGTCCGGCGGGCGCGTCGTCGACCCGGAAGCGATGACCTTGCTCGGCAGGTTCCACAGCGGCGGCGCGGCCTTCGTCGTCGACCAGACGCTCGGCCGCGCCTTCTTCCTCTCGACCAATAACGGCTCGAACAGCGGTCTCGTGCTGAGCGCATACGACATCAATACGTTCCTGCCGCTCGGCTCCGTCACGCTGACGGGCGTGTTCAATACTCCGGTCGGCCTCGTGCGCTGGGGCAAGAACGGCCTCGCCTTCACCACGCTGCCGAACAGCTTCAATTCAACGGCCGAGGCGAGCCAGATTTATCTCGTCCAGTCGGCGTTGGTTTCGGACGCCGAGCCGATTGCTTCCGTGATCCAGTTCAGCGCGGCGACCTACAACGCCTTCGAGGGTACGGGCAGCACGAACGGCCTCATCACCGTCCTGCGCACGGGCAGCGTCACGGGCGCGGCCACGGTCAACTACACGACCGGCGGCGGCACGGCCACCCCCGGTTCCGACTACACCGCGACCTCCGGCACGCTCTCCTTCGCCGAGGGCGAGACGATGAAAACCTTCACCGTCCCTATCACCGACGACCTCGTCTATGAGGGCGCCGTCCGGGAGACCATCGAGCTGACCTTGAGCGCGCCCACCGGCGCGACGCTCGGCTCGCAGAAGACCGCCGCCATCAATATTCAAGACAACGAATCGCGCCCCTACATCGTGGTCAACACCCTCTCCGTGCCCGAAGGCCAGTCCGGCACGACGAACGCGCAGTTCGTCGTGCGGCTGTCGAACCCGTCGGTCGAAACCATCTCCGTGAGTTACGCGACCGCCGACGGCACGGCGCAAGCCGAGAGCGACTACGTCGCCGCGTCCGGCACGCTCGTCTTCCAACCCGGCGAGATGGAGAAGAGTATCCCCCTCCAGATCAAGGGCGACACGGTTGACGAGGGCAACGAGACTTTCGTGATCAACTTCTCGAACCCGGTCAATCTCAATCTCTACAACACGAACGGCTCCGTCATCATCGTCGCCGACGAGCGGCCGCTCATCCAGTTCGGCGCGCCGGAATTCACGGCCAACGAGGGCGACGGCCGCATTACCGTCGTCGTCACGCGCTTCGGCCCCACCACCGACACGGCCACCGTCAATTACAGCACGCTCGACGATAGTCGTTCCATCCGCTGCGATGACAATATCAGCAACAACCGCGTGGCCTTCGCGCGTTGCGATTACATGACCACGTTCGACACGCTCGTCTTCGCGCCCGGCGAGAGCGAGAAAACTTTCACCGTCCCGCTCGTGGACGACGGCCACGACGAACCGAGAGAGTTCATTCAGGTGCGTCTGACCACGCCCGTGGGCGCAACGCTCGGCACGCCGTCCACCGCCACCCTCAACTTCGAGGACAACGACGAACCCAACCAGCCGAACCCCATCGACACGCACGGCTTCTTCGTGCGCCAGCACTACCTCGACTTCCTCTCGCGCGAGCCTGAGGCCGACGGGCTGGCCGCGTGGACGGGCGTGCTCAATGGCTGCCCCGACGCCTTCGACGGCGACGCGGCCAGCCCCTCCGCGCAGTGCGACCGCAAACTCGTCAGCTCATCGTTCTTCCGTTCGATAGAGTTCGAGTTGAAGGGCTACTTCGTCTACCGCTTCTACCGCGCGGCCTACAACCGGAGGCCGAGCTACACCGAGTTCGTCGGCGACATGCGGCGCGTGACGGGGCAGACGGCGGAAGACGTTTACGCCCGGCGGCGCGCCTTCGGCGACGCGTGGGTGCTGCGTCAGGAGTTCGTCAACCGCTACGGCGCGCTGACCAACGCCGCTTACGTCGATGCCTTGCTCGTCCGCTACGGGCTGACGGCCATCAACACCACCGACCCAGCCGCGCCTGACGGCGACGCCCTCGTGCGTCTCACGCGCGACGATCTCGTCGCCGCGCTCGATGCCCAGCACATGACGAAGGCGCAGGTGTTGCGCGCCATCGTGCAGAGCCGCGAGGTTGACGCCGCGGAATACAACGGCGCGTTCGTCGCCATGCAGTACTACGGCTACTTGCGTCGCGCGCCCGAACAGTCCGGCTACGACGCGTGGCTGCAAGTCATCACGCGCGGCGACGGCTACCGCGTGATGGTCAACGGCTTCATGAACTCGGCCGAATATCGCCTGCGCTTCGGCCGTTAGGCGGGAGAGGGAATCCGGCCGCGCTTGAGAACGGAGAGATCGGGCTTACGTGCCCGGCCTCTCCGTTTTTCATTGACCGCCGCGTTCTCTCAAGTTTAGAGTCCACTGCAAAAATAACTTTCGGCGCGGGAGACGGGAGTTGACCAACAGAAACTCTATCGGCATCGGCATCATCGGCACGGGCTTCGCGCGTTCGACGCAGATACCCGGCTTTCGCGCCTGTGCGGGGGCGCGGGTCGTGGCGATTGCGAGCGCGCGCCGCGA
>DASQNL010000717.1:0-8054 GCA_035644995.1 Pyrinomonadaceae bacterium
GGCTGACATGGCCGACGAAACACAGAACGAAGGGCAGGGGAGCGAGCCGGGTGGCGGGCAGGGCGGCGGTTCCGAGCAGCAATCAGGTGATCCGGGGCGCACGCCCGGCACGGCCGAGGGCGACGAGGAGACGGTAGACGAATCGCTCCGGCAGAAAGAATCCTAAACTTTTTCCGAGACCCGTCCGTCTAACGCTCGACGAAGAATCGCCGCCCCCGCCCGCGGCGATTCCTCGTCGAGCGTTTTTCTATTGCCGCCTGCGGATGCTTCTATTGCGGATGGATAAAAATTCCGCCTTCTATATATCCGCCGGCCGACGATTCGCCTTCCGCCAACATTAAGATTTACTCGCACCGAATTGTGATATAGTTAATTCGCCCTGTCGGAAAAGCCCGTGCCAGCGCGACGCCTCACCGTTTGCTCTAACACACACATATTGGCCGCCTCACCATTGACCTGTTGACGGTGTCTCTATGACTGAAATCATCCCCTGCCGTTTCCGCGCGTCGTGGCCGCTCCGGTTCGCGCTGCTGTGCGCGCTCTTGTGCGCCGCGGGCGCGCTGCACGCCGCCTCCGCCGCTCCCGTAATTCTGACCGAGGCGACCAGCACGCGCGCCATCGCCGTCGATTCCCTGACGAAACTGCGCGATCCGTTTCCGCTCACCACGCCCGGCTTCACGGCGGGCGCGGACACGCGCACGCGCGTCACGTTCTTCGTGCTCAATCTAGACCTGCTCGCGGGCGAGGGCGCGAACGCCCTGACGGCCGACGCCGAAGACAGCGCGGGGCGCAAGTATGTGCTCGCGGTTGAGAATGTGACGGCCGTGCCCGGTTTCGGCGCGGTGCAGCAAGTCGTCGTGCGCCTGAGTGACGATTTGGGCGACGTGGGCGATTTGCTCGTGCGGATCAACCTCCACGGGGTGGCGAGCAACCGCGCGCGCATCAGCGTCGGGCATGCCGGCGGCAGCCTGCCGGACGACCCCGGCGCCACGCCCGCCCCCGCGCCCGCCGCCCCGCCCGCGCCCACCCCGACGCCGACGCCCAATCAATACGGCGCGTCCGCCTCGACCACGGCCGACACCGTTCGTTTCCTCGAACAAGCTACCTGGGGGCCGACGAGCGCGGAGGTCGCGCGCGTGCGGGCGGCGGGTTTGCGCGCCTACCTGAACGAGCAGTTCAACGCTCCGGTGTTGGGTTATCCGAGCATGCCGCTCTACCCGACCGATTCGGCTCTCGGATGTCCGAGCGGCGCGACGCAGGCCAACTGCCTGCGCGACAATTATTCGATGTACCCGCTGCAAGTGAAGTTCTTCCAGAACGCGCTCGCGGGCGGCGCGCAGTCCGATCAGTTGCGCCAGCGCGTCGCCTTCGCGCTGCATCAGGTGTTCGTCGTCTCCGGCCGCGAGAATCCCTTTCCCGCGTGGATGGCCTACTACCTGCAAATTCTCGACCGCAACGCCTTCGGCAATTTCCGCAATCTCCTCCATGAGATCACGCTCAACCCCGCGATGGGCGAGTATCTGAACATGCGCGGCAACCTGCGGACGAATCCCAACGAGAACTACGCGCGCGAGATACTCCAACTCTTCTCCATCGGCACGGACGAACTCAACCTCGACGGCACGCCCAAACTCGACGTGCAGGGGCGGCGCATTCCTTCTTACACGCAGGACACGATCAACAACTTCGCGCGCGTCTTCACCGGCTGGAACCTGGCGGCGAACAAACAGACCATGATCAACGGCGTGGCCGTCAACGTTTTCAACTATCAAGACCCGATGATCTCGCGCGAGCAGAATCACGACACGGCCGCCAAGCAACTTCTGAACGGCCTCAATCTTCCGCCCGGCCAAACCTCCGCGGCCGACTTGAACGCCGCGCTCGACAACATCTTCAACCATCCGAACGTCGGCCCCTTCATCGGCCGTCAACTCATCCAACACCTCGTCACGAGCAATCCGAGCGCGGCCTACGTCGAGCGCGTCGCCCGCGTCTTCAACAACGATTGCGACGCGCTCTACCCGGACAACTGCGCGAACGCGCGCGGCGAGTTGAAGGCCGTCGTCCGCGCCGTGCTGCTCGACCCCGAAGCGCGCGGCGACGTGAAGACCGATCCGAAGTACGGCAAATTGCGCGAGCCGGTGCAACTCCTGACGAACCTCCTGCGCGCCTTCAACGCGACGAGCGACGGCGTCATTGCCTCGCGCTCGTCGGGCGGCGACCTGCCCGCCAATCTCGAACAGCCGCTGTTCCTGCCCGCCACCGTCTTCAGCTACTACACGCCGACTTACGAAGTGCCCGGCACGGGACTCCTCGGCCCCGCCTTCGAGATTCTGTCAACCTCCTCTGCGCTGCGCCGCGCGAACACCGTCAACCAACTGCTCTACACGGGCATCGCCGCCGGGACGAACAACCCCACCGGCACCCAGCTCAACTTCGCCTCGCTCGAAGCTCTCGCCGGGAATCCGGCGCAACTTCTCGACGCGCTCGATTCGCTCTTCATGCACAACACGCTCTCGGCGGGCGCGCGCGCTTCGATCACGACCGCCGTCGAAAGCATCCCTGCGACGGATGCCAACTACGCGCGCAAACGCGTGCAAGCGGCCGCTTATCTGGTCGCAACTTCGCACCAGTATCAAGTGCAGAGATGAAAGAGCGAGCGGCGAGGGGTTGAAAACAGTTGCTCGCCGCTCACCGCCCGGATAGAGGTAAACGTTATGGCATCAACACGCAGAGATTTCTTACGGCAGACGGGTTGCGCGCTCGTCGGCGGAGCCGCGCTCATGTCGGGCATCGAGGACTTCGGCCTCGTCCACGCCCTCGCCCAGGGCGGTTCGGCGGCCGCCGACTACAGAGCTTTGGTCTGCATCTTCCTGAACGGCGGCAACGACGGCAACAACACAATCGTGCCCGTCGATGCCACGCGCTTCGGCGAATACGGCAGCGTGCGCGCCGCCGCCGGGCTGGCGCTCGCCGCGCCCGGCCAGCCGGGAGGCTTGCTGCCCGTCAACCCCACGAGCGGCGGCGAGTACGGCCTGCACCCGGCCATGCCGGAGGTGAAGACGCTGTTCGACAATCGTCAACTCGCCGTCGTCGCAAACGTCGGGCCGCTCGTCGAGCCGCTCACGCGCGACACCTATCGCAACGGCACCGGCAAACGCCCCTCCCAACTCTTCTCTCACTCCGATCAGGTCGCGCAGTGGCAGACCTCCGTCTCGACGGACGCCAGCGCGACGGGTTGGGGAGGCCGCACGGCCGACCGCGCCGCCGCCCTGAACGGCGGCGCGTCGTTCCCGCAGGTCGTCTCCATCGCGGGCACGTCGCTCTTTGCGACGGGCGCGAGCGCGCGTCAGCTCGGCATCCCCGACGCGCGCACCTCGCTCGCCACCGTCCTGCCGCTCAACAACCCGCCCACCGCGGCCGGTTACACCACGGCGCAAAGAGACGCCCGCCGCGCCGCCTTCGATGCCCTGCGCGGCGCGGACTTGAGCGCGACGCTCGTGAAGGCTTCGCGCGACGTGACCGAGCAGGCGATTCAAACCAGCCTCGTCCTCGCCTCGACCAACTCGACGCTCACGACCGACTTCCCGAATACCACGCTCGGCTACCAGTTGGAACAGGCGGCGCGCCTCATCAAACTGCGCGACACGCTCGCCGTCAAACGTCAAATCTTCTTCTGCCAACTCGGCGGCTTCGACACGCACAGCGGGCAGGGCACGGCCACCGGCGCGCACGCGAGTTTGTTGACGCAGGTCAGCGCGGCGATGAAGGCTTTCTACGACGCGACGGTCGAACTCGGCGTCCACGAGAGCGTGACCGCCTTCACGCTCTCCGACTTCGGGCGCACGCTCCAACCGGCGGGCGCGGGCGGCGCGGTCGGCTCCGATCACGGCTGGGGCAACCACCAGTTCGTGATGGGCGGCGCGGTGCGCGGCGGCGACCTCTACGGCCGCTTCCCCACGCTCGCGCTCGGCGGCCCCGACGATACCGATACACGCGGGCGTTGGATTCCTTCAACCTCCGTCGAGCAGTACGCCGCCACGCTCGCCTCCTGGTACGGCCTGTCGGCGACCGACATCCCGCTCGTCTTCCCGTTCATCGGGCGTTTCCCCACGGCGAATCTCGGCTTCATGTCCTGAGGCTCCGAACGGTCAGGAAACATGCGTAGGATTCACCAACTCAAACTCGCCGTCGTCGCCCTCTTCATCGTCGCGGGCGCGATTCTGCTCGTCACCAACAATTTCACGAATCGCACCGTCCATGCCTTCTCCGCCGGGCCGCCCGCCGGTTACACGCGCGCCCCCGGCGAAGAACCCGACGCCTGCCGCGAATGTCACATCCCACAGGACTCCGGCACGGGCAGCATCAAGATCAACGCCCCGCAAACTTACGTGCCCGGCCAGACCTATCAAGTCTCCGTCGTCCACGCCAACGCCGACCAGACGCGCAAGCGTTGGGGCTTTCAACTCACCGCGCTCGACGACACCAATCTCAAAGCGGGCACGCTCTCCACGCCCGGCGACGGCCTCACGCAAGTGCTCGACAATCAAGGCCCCTTCCCCTCGCGCCAGTACATCGAACACACCTCGCCCGGCACCTTCGACAACCAGTTCGGCGGCGCGACGTGGACGTTCAACTGGACTGCGCCGCCCGAAGACGTTGGCCCCGTCACCTTCTACGCCGCCGGAAATCACGCCAACGGCAACGGCAACTCCGATGGCGACCATATCTACTTCACTTTCACCACCGTCGCGCCCGCCGCCGCCGCGGGCGACTTCAGCCTCAACGTCACGCCCGCGACCCAGACGATTCTCCCCGGCGCGAGCGGCGCGTATACCGTCACCGTCACGCCCTCGAACAACTTCACGGGCACGGTCAACCTGAGTCTGGCCGGGCTGCCCGCCGGCGCAGGCAGCGCGTCCTTCAACCCGGCCTCCGTCCAGATCACCGATGCGAGCGCGCGCAGTTCGACCCTGACCGTCACGACGAGCGCGGCCGCGCCGCTCGGCAACTTCACGCTCACCGTCACCGGCGCGAGCGGAAACACGCAGCGCACAGCGACCGCGACGCTCGTCACCGGCCCGGCGATGCTCGACGCCGGTCTGGGGGTGAGGAAATTATGGGGCGGCTTGAATCAGCCGACCGGTTTCGCCGTCGCAGCCCCCGGCGATTTCTTCGTGCTGGAGAAGGCTTCGGGCAGGGTGATTCGCATCGCGCCCGGCTCGGCGGCGGGGGCTGGCGCGGTGCTTGACCTCGCCGTCAACAGCGCGTCCGAGCGCGGCCTGCTCGGCATCGCCCTGCACCCGAATTTCCCGGCCAACCCGCGCGTCTATCTTTTCTGGACTGAGAGCAGCATGGGCGCGGACACCTCGAACACGGACGAGACGCCGCTGCTCGGCAACCGCGTGGACAGTTTTCTCTGGGACGGCTCCAAGCTCACGCTCGAACGCAACCTGATCAAACTGCGCGCCCTGCAACAGGACGCCGGGCAGCCTTCGCGCGGCAACCATAACGGCGGCATCATCCGCTTCGGCCTCGACGGCAAACTCTACATCATCATGGGCGACAACGGGCGGCGCGGCATGATGCAGAACTTGATCAACGGGCACAACCCCGAAGGCATGAAGGGGTCGGACGATCAATTCGGCGGCCCCCAGCCCGACGACGCGCACCTCTCCGGCATCATCCTGCGTCTCAACGACGACGGCACGACGCCCGCCGATAATCCCTTCTTCAACGCCGCGACGAGCCTCTCGGACGAGGCCGCCGCCAACGTCAAAAAAGTTTTCGCCTACGGCATCCGCAACAGCTTCGGCATGGCCTTCGACCCCGTCTCCGGCCAACTCTGGACGCAGGAGAACGGCGACGACAGCTTCGACGAGATCAACCGCGTCGTGCCCGCCTTCAACGGCGGCTGGATTCAATTGATGGGGCCGGCGGCGCGCGTCGCCGAGTTCAAAGCGATTGAACTTGGGCGCAGCGGCGGACTCCAACAAATCCGCTGGTCGCCCGACCGCATCGCCGACACGCCGGAGGAAGCCCTCGCGCGTCTCTTCCAACTGCCGGGCGCGGTCTACACCGAGCCGGAATTCAGTTGGAAGTATGCGGTCGCGCCGTCGTCGCTCGGCTTCGTGCGCGGCCGCGCGCTCGGCGCGGGGAACGACGGCGCGCTCGTCGTCGGCGCGTCGCGCACGACGCTCGCGGGCGGCTATCTCTTCCGTTTCAAACTCGCGGGCGACCGCCGCCGCCTCGCGCTCGCCGATTCGCGCCTCGCAGACCTCGTCGCCGACAACGCGGACAAGTTCGACCTCACCGAAAGCGAAAGCCTCCTCTTCGGCCGCGACTTCGGCATCACCACCGACATCCAGACCGCGCCCCACGGCAACCTCTATGTCGTCTCCTTGTCCGACGGGACGATCTACGAAATCTTCGCCCGCCCGAACACGATCCAGTTCAGCCCGACGCCGCTCGAAGCGACAGAGGGCGACACGAGCGTCAACGTCAACGTCACGCGCACGGGCGACACGTCCGGCGCGGTCGCCGTCGAATATCGCACCATCGACGACCCGGCGGCCGTACCCTGCGACCCGACCGCCCGCCGCCCGGACGGCACGCCCTACCCGCAGGGCGCGGCCTACGCGCGCTGCGATTACGCCACCGCCGCCGGAACCATCACGTTCGCCCCCGGCGAGACGAGCAAGTCGTTCACGGTCTCGTTAATCGACGACGGCCACGTCGAACCGAACGAGACGCTCCAACTCGAATTGAGCCGCCCCGCCGGGGCGACGCTCGGCGCGCAAAGCACAACCACGCTCACTCTCTTTGATAACGATGCGGCGAACACGCCCAACCCCATCTACGAGAGTTTCAACACAAACTTCTTCGTCCGCCAGCACTATCTCGACTTCCTCTCGCGCGAACCCGACGCGCCCGGCCTCGAATCCTGGCTGCGCGTCCTGCGCGACTGTCCCGACGTGCACCAAAATCCGGACTGCGACCGCATCACGGTTTCGTCGTCCTTCTTTCGCTCGCAAGAGTTTCAGTTGAAGGGCTATTTCGTCTATCTCTTCTACAAAGTCTCGCTCGGGCGCATTCCGCGCTACGCCGAGATCATCCCCGACATGGCGAGCGTGACCGCCGCGACCGGCGCGGAAGTCTTCGCCAGGCGCGATGCCTTCGCGCAAGACTGGCTCGCGCGCCCTGAGTTCAAAACTCTCTATCCCGACACGCTGACGCCCGCCGCCTACGTCGACAAGTTGCTCCAGACGGCGCAGGCGACCTTGCACGGCGCGGTTACGCGTTCGACCCTCGTCGCCGATCTTCAGGCGGGCAGAAAGACGCGCGCGGAAGTCTTGCGCGCCATCGTGGAACATCCTTCGGTTGAGGCGAAGGAGTTCAACGAGGCGTTCGTGGCGATGCAATACTTCGGCTACCTGCGCCGCGACCCAGACCCCGACGGCTACCGCAACTGGCTCACATATCTCAACGCCAACCCCTCCGACTATCGCACGATGGTCAGGGGTTTCCTCAACTCGGACGAATACCTGCTGCGCTTCGGCAAAATCTGAACAGCCCGCAACGGGCGGCGTTGAATAACCCCGCGCGCGCGCGTGTGAAACGGGTTCAAGGATAAAAGTATGAAGCCCCGGCGGGGCTTGCGCTGGTCACAAGCTCGTGACCAGCGCAAGTCCCGCCGGGGCTTATCCGCGTCGCCGTCCCGCGTAAGAATCGGGCGCGGGCGTGTCGATTACGGCCGGACGCTCAACTCTTTGAGGATCGTGTCGTTCGGGTCGAAGCGCACGCCCGTCGGGCGCGCGGGCAGGTTGGTGCGGGTGACGGTTTCGCGTCCGACCGGGGCGAGTTTAAGGCGGCGCACGCGCGCGCCCGTCGCTATTTCCACGGGGACGGAGTTCGGGAAATACGCGCCGTCGTCTTGCGTCTGCTTGAGCGTGAGCGTCAACACGCCGCCGCCGCGACGGCGCGCGCCCGCGCTCCAAGTCCAGGCGGCTTCGTAGCGCGGGTGGCCGCTCGCGTAAACCCAGCGCGCGAAGAAC
>DASQNL010000718.1:0-4412 GCA_035644995.1 Pyrinomonadaceae bacterium
CTCAAATTGTCGAGCGTGCTTGCGAGCAGCGGCAGCAGCGCTTGACGCGCGCGGGCTTGGCTCAGGCCGCAGCGCGCGAGCAGGTCGGCCGCGAGCGAGAAGAGTGCGACCGTGTGGCCGGAAGCGATGACGGCGGCCGCGTGATAGAGCGATTTGTCGCGCGCGGCGAGAGAGAAACTGCGGCCGCCGAGGGCGCGGACGATTTTGCGCGCCGCCGTGAGCGCGCGCGCCTCGCCTTCGAGACAGTAGAAAGCCCCGCGCAGATTTCGCGCTCCGCTCGCAGGCTCGCTGACCGAAACGAGCGGGTGGAGCGAACCGAGACTGAAATTGTGCGCGCCGAGCGGGGCGAGCGCGTCCGAAGCGAGCGCGCCGCTCGCGTGCAGGGCGACGCGCCGACGGCGACGCGTCCCCGGCGCGCCGACGGCGGCCGACGCCTCGGCGAGACGCGCGGCGACTTGCGCGATCTGATCGTCGGGCGTGGTGACGAAGACGAGGTCTACCGTGTCCGGAAGTAAGTTTAACTGCGTCGCGTCGAGCGCGAGCGGGCGGGGCGAGAAGGCGCGTGCGGCGCGGCGGGCGCGGGCGGCGCGGCGCGCGACGAGGGCGACGACCCGATAGCCGCCGCGTTGGAGGGCGAGGGCGAGCGCGGTACCGAGTCGCCCCGCGCCGATAACGGCGACGCACGGCTGCCCGGATGGAGCGGGGCGCGAAGCGGCGAAGGAAGCCGCGCCCGACTGCTTGACCTGTCGCGCGTTCACTTCGCGCGCGTCCACCTTTCGCGCCGTCGGCGTCCGCGCGGTTGCGGTGTGCGTTTTATCTTCGCGCGCCTGTGCCTGATGCGCGGCTGCGCCCGCTCTCTTGATCTTCGTCTCACTCCGTTCGCTGCGGCTCACGCGGCGTCGCCGGCGTTCTCAACTACGATCTCGACCAGCGCGGCGTCGTGCGGCAGTTCATCAAACCACTGTTGCCAGCGCGCCGCAAGTTCGTCGCGCGTGACGAGACCGCGCACGACGCCTCCCGGCAGCCCCACGCGCAACGGGCCGGCGAGCGGCGTCTTCTCCAGAGCGCGCGTCATCAGGCGCACATCCGGATGCGTGAACTCGGCGGGCAACTGCCGCTCGGCGAAGCGTTGCGCGAGGGCGCGGGCGCGACGCGCGGTCTCGGCATCGTCTACGGCGTCGGCGGCGAGCAGGTTGAGCGCGCGCGCGAGGTGTGGGTGAAAGCGTGCGAGCGTGCGGCGGTAGGCGGCGCGGCCGCGTCCGGTAATCTCGGCGAGCAGCGGCGCGGCGTTGAGGAAACGCTCGGCGCGCGCGAGGCGAAACGCACAGGCGCAGCGCGGGCGGGCGGCGAGCAGGCGCGCCACCGGCAGATCGCAGCGCGCGTTCTTCACTTCGGCGAGGAGCGAGGCGGCCTCTTCCCATAGTTGCGGCGCGACGAATGGCAGCCCGGCGAGCGATTCGAAATCGCGCCACTCCGCGCCGCGCGTGAACTCGTCGAGAGCCTGTTGGTCGCACGCATCGCCGACGGAGCGCGCGTGTGCGTCGGCGTAGTGCCCGGCGTATTGGACTTGAAATTCCTGCCAGAGCAGCTCGAAGCGT
This sequence comes from Pyrinomonadaceae bacterium, assembly GCA_035644995.1. Lineage (GTDB taxonomy): Bacteria > Acidobacteriota > Blastocatellia > Pyrinomonadales > Pyrinomonadaceae > JAIVJZ01. The sequence goes on from DASQNL010000718.1 coordinate 1,599, forward strand.
TCGGTGCGGGCGGCGTCGAAGAGTGTGTGCGGGTCGTCGGCGATGAGCAGCAACTCGCGGCGCGCGCTTTCAACCACTTCGAGCGAAGTCAGTTCGGCGGCCGACAAGTAGGCGCGCACGCTTTCGCGGCGGACGACGCCCGCCGTGTAGGCGCGCAGCGCGGCCAGTTGCTCCGAGACGCGCGCGAGTTGTTCGGGCGCGGCGGCGAACACGTCCGCGACGCGCTGCAAGCCTTCTTCGAGCGAGAGACTCCCGGCGAGCGCGTCGGCCACGGCATCGGCGGCCGCGCCGAACGTGCGGCGCACGGCCGAGGCCAAGTCCCAGGCGCGGGTCGTCAGACCGGCATCGGGCAGCGCGTCGAACTCCGTGAGCACCGGCTCGGCGCGCCACGCTTCGAGCCACGCGGAGAGCGCGGCGCGCACGCGCTCGCGCGCGGCGGCATCGGCGATAGAAGGAAGCGCGGCGTCGCCCGTCAAGAGCCGCGCCCAGGCGGTCAACGCCTCCGCGTTGTGATGAATCTCGGCGGCGCGGCAGACCCCGGCCACCTCGTCCCACTTGAGAGACGAACCGAGCGTGCGCCGGCTGACGCGGTCGTCGCCCGCCGTGTTGAGTTCGATGCGACGCTGCGCGACGAGCGCGGCGAGCACGAGATACTGCGTGCGGCGCGATAATCCGTAAGGCCGCCCGCCGAGGATGCGATGCACGGAGGCCAAAGGCACGACGCGGCTTCCGGCCTCGTCAACGAGCGCGAGAACTTCTCGCACCCACGGTTGTCCGAGCACGGCGTCGCCGGTTTCGGGAATGTAGATGTCGCCGCGTCGCGTGGCGAGTCCGAGCGGTACGGCGAAGGTTTCGGCCAGTTGTTGGACGGCGGCCTCGGCGACGTTGCCGCCGCCGAACAGGTGATCGACCAGAAGCGCGATGTCCGGTTCGGCAGGCGTCGCGGTGAACAGCGGGTGCGCGGGGAAGCGCGCGGCGAAACGCGCCGCCAGCGCGTCGGCCAGCGCAGGCGCGAAACTTTGCGCGGCGCGCGCGGCGGGCGAGAAGGCGATGCTCTCGTCGTCAACCAACAGTCGGCCGTCGTCGACATAGAGGCGCGACCAGATGCGCTCGGCTTGCGCGGCGAGCGAGTTGGCGGCGGCGCGCGCCGTCTCGCCGAACTCGGCGAGCGCGGCGTCCGTGTGCAGCGCGACCAGACGCCGCAGGATGCTCAACTCTTCCGCATAAAATTCGGCGGGCTGCCAGACGACGAGCAAGGGCGCGTCCGCCGCGTCGGCTTGGCGCGCCGGGGCGGCGGGAAGATTTTCAGCGACATCGCCGCGGCCGGAGTCGCGCACAATGAGTTGCCACTCGTACCCGACGCCCATCCTCTCGCCCGTTACGTCTTGCGCCGCACCGTTCGTTGCGCCGACGCTCGCATTGCTCGCGGGGTTGAACGGCGGCGCATCGTCGGCCGCCGTGCGCGTGAGACGACCGGCGCGCTCCGAACCGCGCCACGCCACTTCAAACTCGGCGTGCGGCGTTTCCCGGTCGCCGTCGGCGAAAGGCCAGTCTTCAAAACGCGCGCGGGGGAGCGTGCGGAGGAGCGCGGCAATCGCACGCTCGTCAATCGCGGCCGACTCGCTGGAGGCCGCGAGGGCTGCGTCGAAGTCGGCCGCCGCGCTGACCTGAAAACGGTAGCGCAACTCTTCGCCGTCGGCATGCGCCGTGAGGCCGCGTTGCGGCGCGAGGTCGGTGAGCCGCTTCAACGTCTCCTCGACGCGTTCGATGGCCGCCTGCTGCGAATGCTCGTCTTGAAACAAAAGCGCGGCACAGAGGTCGCGCGCCGTTGCGCCGCGGCCGTCGAGCGAGAGCACGAACAGACTCTTCAGCACGAGCCGCACTTGCAGACGCTGCATGGCCGGAAACTGCGCGACGGCTTTCGTCGCCAGTTCGTCGTAGACGCGAAAGGCTTCCCGCAAGTCGTCGGAGCGGCGCAGGGCGTCCTCGCTGTGGTCGAAAACTTCGTCGAGCAGGATGAGCGAGAGCGCGGGGCGGTTGACGGCGTTGCGCGCGGCCGAGGCGGCGAAGGGCAGGAAGGCGAAGGCCGGGGCGTAGAGGCGCACGGAGGCCGACGTGTCGGCGACGAGCGGGTGGACGGGGTAGAGCGCGGCGAAGCGCGGCTCGCTCCAATTGAAGTTCGGCACCGTTTGGCGCAGCGAGAGGTAGATTTCGTGCAGGGCGTCGCGCGCCGGGGCGTTTTTGCGCAGAACGTAGATGTTGGCGACGTGATAGAGATGTTCGGGTTCGAGGTAGTCGATCTGGAAGGTGCGCGCCAGCGCGACGTTGACGCCTTCCGCGCCCGCGATGTCGTCGTCGAGCGCGAGGGCGACGAAGGCGTTCGCGGCGCGCGCGGCCACGGCCAATTCACTCAGCAGCGGCCCGTCGTCTCGTTTGACGCGAGCCTCGCGGCCGAAGGCCGTGTCAACCAGGATGACGGGAGTGGCCGGCGCGGGGGCGCGCGTGGCGGCGTGGGCGAGCCAGGCGGCCGGGTCGCCCGCCCAATCGGCCGCGCTCCCGCCGAAAGCATCGACGAACGCTTCGACCAGTTCATCGCGGAGCGTCGCGCGTGTGCCGCGCGCGACGCGGACGAGTTGGTGGCGGCGGTTTGCCAGACGCCGCGTGCTGGAGGCGACGTGCGCGTCGGTGATCTGCGTGTGCGGGCGGGCGGCGGCGGCGACGAGCGCGCCGAAAGTGGCGAGCGTGTGGCTTTTGCCCACGCCGCGCATCCCGGCCAGCGCGTGCGCCGCGCCGCGGTCGCGCGGCAGGTCTGCG
>DASQNL010000719.1:0-1819 GCA_035644995.1 Pyrinomonadaceae bacterium
CCGTCAACCAGCCCGCGCGGCGCACTCCGGCATGGATTGCGCGGACGATGCCGCCGCTGCCACGCCTGAAATCAGGGTCGCGGCTCGCGGCGGCCGGTCGTGCGCCGAATGTTGCGCGGGCGGGTCGGGTCAAACTCCGGCGACGGCCGTCGTCGTCGCGCCGGAACAGACGAGAGTCAAGCGCGACGCCGTGAGCGAATCGGCGCGCGCGCGCCATCTGTTTGCGCCCGCGCCGCCTCACCTGTCACACCTCGCGCCCTCGCAGCATGCGCCGCCCGCGCCGCTTGAGCGTCGCCACCTGCTGCTCGGCGTCTTTCTCATCTAACGTCTCTCAAACGTTTCCGGCCTCCCCCGCGCGCCCGCGCGAACATGTTGAGGTGGCCGGGAGCCTTTAACCCTGCTCCAACTTCGCATCACACATATTGACCGGAATGATGCGCCGAAGCGTTTGCTTCGCGCTTCAAGCCCTAAGGGTTTTTGAGAGGTAGATAATGAACATTTTAAATTCAGTGAAACGCAACCTGCGCGCGTGCCTGCGCCCGCTGGCGTTCGTCGTCGCACTCTGCGCCGCGAGCGTCGGCGCACAGGCGCAGCACGATCAGCACGGCGGCCACGAAGGGCACGCCGCACCGAAGAAGGCCGCGCCGAAAAAGGCCGCGCCGAAAAAGGCCGCACCCAAAAAATGGACGCCCGCGCCGCGCAAACGCGCGCAGCGCACGCCCGCGTCTCAACCTTCAAGCATGACGCCCGCGACGCCCGCCGCCCACGACACGCACGGCGATCACGACATGACGCAGCAGCCCGCGCCGGTATCGCCCGCGATGCCCGCCACGACGCCGTCTCAGCCGTTGACGGAGGCCGCGACGCCCGCCGCCCCGTCGCACACGCACACGCACACGCATTCACCGGCCGTGCCGCAAGCCAGCCCGACGCCCGCCACCGGGCAATCAGAATTCGACGCGCCCGCGACGCCCGCGACGCCCGCCGCCGCGGATCACGGCACACATGCGCCCGCTCCGGCGCAAGTCGCGCCCACGACGACGGATAAGCCCGCCGCGACGGTTGATCACAGCATGCACACCGGGCACGGGGCGGCCTCGAAGGATGCGGCGGCCGTGGAGGGCGTCAAAGAAGTCTCGGAAGCGGAAGTTAATGAGTTGATGGTGATGTCGGGCGACCTGATGGGGATTCGCAACGGGGCGAGCCGCACGAACTTCACGCCGATGGGGCAGATGGGATCGGGCACGGCCTGGCAGCCCGCCACCACGCCGATGTACATGACGCACAAGTTCTACGGCGACTGGCTGTTCATGTTCCACGGCGAGGCGAAGGTCGGCGTGAACGCGCAAGGCGGCTTGCGCGGCGTGACGAAGTTCGAGTCGCAGAACTGGATCATGCCGATGGCCTACCGGCGCGTCGGCGCGGGCACGCTGCAACTGCGCGCGATGCTCAGTCTCGAACCGCTGACCTTTTCGGGCGCGGGGTCGCCGCAGCTTTTCCAAACCGGCGAAGTTTACAAAGGCGAGCCGATCATCGACGCGCAGCACCCGCACGACCTGTTCATGGAACTCTCCGCGCAGTACACCGTCCCCGTCGGCGAGCGCGCCACGTGGTACGCCTATTTCGGCTTTCCCGGCGAACCCGCGCTCGGCCCCGTCGCCTTCATGCACCGCGCCTCCGCTTCGGAGAACCCGACCGCGCCGCTCACGCACCACTTGCAGGACTCGACCCACATCTCCTTCGGCGTCTTCACCACCGGCTTCACCTATCGCTGGTTCAAACACGAAGGCTCTCTCTTCAACGGGCGCGAGCCGGACGA
>DASQNL010000720.1:0-3841 GCA_035644995.1 Pyrinomonadaceae bacterium
CGCGACGACCGACACGCGCGGCGGCGCGTCGGGCGGCCGGGGCGGCGTGTCGGCGGGCGCGGGTAAAAGCGGCGCGGCGCGTGCGACGGGCACGGGCGGCGGTAAAGGCGGCGGACTCGCGCGGACGGGCGCGGCCGGAAAGAGCGGCCCGAAGCGCGAGACGGGCGGCAAGAAGAACGCTCTGCCCTCGAAGGCGGGCGGCAAGGGCAGCCCGAAAGGCGGCGCGAACAAGGGCGGCACGGGCGGCGTCGCGCAGGGCGCGGGTAAAAATCGCGGCGCGTCGGGCGCGGCCGGCGGGCGCGGCGCGGGCGGCATCAAAGGCGGCGCGAAGAAGGGCGGCAAGGGCGGCAAGGGCGGCGGCTCCGGGCAAAATGCGGGTTCTAAGAAACCCGTCGGTAAAAGTAGACGCTAATCAAAACCCGAACGCCGTGGATGCAGACCAAAACCTGTTCACCACCGTCGCCGAGACGACCGGGCGCGTCGCCGCGAAAGTGTCGAACGTGATCGGCAGTATCACCGACGCGCTCACATCGCGGCGGAATAAAAAGGGATGAGGGATGAAGAAGAATTGATTCATTGATTCATTGATTCATTGACTCAATGAAGAAATGGATCAATGAATCAATTCTTCAATCATTCATCCCTCGTCCCTCCGCCCTCATCCCTTTCTCTTATGCGTCTCTGGCTCTCCAAAAACAGCGAAGTGCCGATCCGCGAGCAGTTGACGACGCAGATCATGCTCGGCGTCACGAGCGGCGACCTCAAGCCCGGCCAACGCCTGCCGAGCACGCGCGAACTCGCGCGCCGCTTCCAGATTCACGCCAACACCGTCAGCGCGGCCTACGGCGAATTGGAGCGGCGCGGCTGGTTGGAATCGCGCAAAGGGAGCGGCGTCTACGTGCGCGAGTTCTCGCGCGAACGCGAACTCGACGCCGGGTTTGAACTCGACCAACTCATCTCCGCCTTCCTTCAGCGCGCGCGCGAGGGCGGCCACTCGCTCGGCGACGTGCAGGCGCGCGTCAAACGCTGGCTCGAATTTCAACCGCCCGACCACTTCCTCGTGATCGAAGCCGACGACGAACTGCGCGAGATTCTCGTCGCCGAGATCGAGGAGGCCACCGGCTTTCGCGTGCGCGGCATGAGCGTCGAAGCGTGCGTGCGCGAGGGACTGCCGGCGGGCGCGATGGCGGTCGCGCTCTACGGGCAGGAGGCGGAAGGGGTGCGCGCCGCGCTGCGCGCCGACACGAACCGCATGATCCTGCTCCACTCGCGCAGCGTTCCCGCCTCGCTCGCGGGCGCGATCCGCCCGGCGGAAGACGCGCTCATCGCCGTCGTCTCGCGCTGGCCGGAATTTTTGCGCTGGGCGCGCACCGTGCTCGTCGCCGCCGGAGTTGACCCCGCCGCCCTCAACTTCCGCGACGCGCGCGAGGCCGACTGGCAACGCGGCCTGACGACGAGCGCGTTCGTCATCGCCGACGCCCTCACCGCGCGGCAGTTGCCGCCGGGTTGCGCCCCGCGCGTCTTCCACATGATCGCCGACCCCTCGCTCGATGAATTGCGCCGCGTCGTCAAAGACTTCTTGACGAAGTGATCAACTACCGTCGCTCGATCTCCGTCGCGCGCGCGCCCGCGCCGCGTGTGACACTTCACGAAGCCGCACAAATCTCTGGCCGCCCGTCCGCCGCTTGTTCTATATTTCGCTTTGTCGGAGCGAGCGCGGCGGCGCGTGCGGAAGAATCTCATTTTGCCGGAGGCTGAAGGAGGTGGGAGAGTTGGTCAGGCGAATGCTGGTCGCAACGCTCACGCTCGCGCTGCGCGTCTTCTTCCGGCGCATCGAGGTGAAGGGTTTGAAGCACGTCTCGCGCCGGGGCGCGACGATCTTCGTGCTCAATCACCCGAACGGCCTCGTCGATCCGGCCTTCCTGTTGTGCTACGCGCCGCGCCGCGTCTCGTTTCTCGCCAAAGCCCCGATCTTCGAGATGCCGGTCATGGGCCGCGTCGCGCGCGCGCTCGAAGCGATTCCCGTCTATCGCCGGCAGGACGAAGGCTCCGACGTGTCGCGCAACGAGGAAACTTTCGCGCGCGCGCATCAGTTGCTCAAACGCGGCGGCACGCTCGCCATCTGCCCCGAAGGCGTCTCGCACAGCGACACGAAACTGCGTCCCTTGAAGACCGGCGCGGCGCGCATCGCCCTCGGCGTGGTGGCGGAAGACGCCCGGCTCGAACTCAACATCATCCCCGCCGGTCTCTACTACACGGCCAAGACGGCCTTTCGCAGCGCGGCCTTGCTGCGCTTCGGCGAACCGCTCCGCGTGGAACACGTCGCGTTCGACGCGGACGGCGAACCGCCCGCCGAGGCCGTCCGCGCGCTCTCCGCGCGCATCGAGAGCGCGCTCCGCAACGTCACGCTGAATGCCGAACACCAACAGGCGCTCGCCATCTCCGAACGCGCCGAACGCATCTTCTCGGCGGCCGCGCCGGGCGACGAAGAGAGCGACGCCGCCGCCGCGCCGGGAGACGCGCAGAAAAGTCTCACGCGCGAAGTCGAACTGCGGCGCCGCTTCCTCGCGGGCTATGCCTTCCACTTCGAGCGTTCGCCCGAACGCCTCGCCGCGCTCGAAGCGCGCATCCATCGTTACGAAGAACAACTCCGGCAGGCCGGCCTCGACCTCGCAGACCTGTCCGCGCCCGCCGCCTCGCCCGCGGCGGTGGCGCGCTATTTCATCACGCGCGTCCTGCCCGTGCTCTACTGGTTTCCGCTCGCCCTCTTCGGCATCGTCGTCCACTACCCGGCCTACAAACTCGCGGGCGCGCTCGCCGTCGCCGTCGCGCGCCGCAGCGACGACATCGTTTCCACGATCAAACTCATCGCCGCGATGCTCCTGTTTCCGCTCACGTGGGGCGCGCTGGCCGCGGTCTTCTTCTACCTCGTCGGCTGGCCGGGCATCGTCGTCGCCCTCTTCGTCGCCCCCGTCTCCGCCTACGTCGCGCTGCTCTTTTTTGAAAAGCTCGACGGCTTCGTCGGCGGCGCGCGCGCCATCCGCTTCTACCTGACGCGCCGCTGGTTCTTCAAAGAACTCCTCGTCGAGCGCAAACGCCTGCGCGAGGAGATGATCGCGCTCGGCGAAGAAGCCGCCGCCACCACGGCCGCCGTCGTGATGCCCGCCGCGCCCACAAGTAATACAATCTGAACGCGACGCGAAAGAGCCGAACGCGACGAGGCGTTTTTGAAATGGCCGACGCTTTTGAGCGGGCGTCTAAACTGAAATGCGCGCCGCGGGCGACCGCCGTAGGCGCGTGGGCAAATTCGGCCGCCCGCTCAACCGGCGCGACGGCCGAAGTCCGAAAGAAAGCGCGGGCGGGGAATGAGCCTCTGCCCGCACCATTATTCCGATGCGGAGCCTCTATGCCTGAAGACGAACCTTCTCCGGCGGCCGACGACCGGCGCGACGGCAACGCCACCGACGCCCCCGGCCACGACGGCCGCGCGCCCGCGCACGACGCCGACGCCCCCCACTTGAACGGCCACATACTCGCCCGCCTCGCGCAACTCGAACGCGCCTTCGGCGAACAGGCCGCGCGCCTGAGTTCAATCGAGAGACAACTCGGCCACGTCGAATACAGGCCGCCGCCGCAAGCCTTCGCGCCGGACGAGTCGCAAGCGTCCGGCGCGGCTCATCCAGAAGCGGAGGCGCGCGACCCGCGAACGCGCGACGGCGCGCACGCGCACGAAAACCGCGAGGCCGCGCCGGACGCTCCCGCCGCGACTCCCTTCGGCCGTCCGCCCCGCGCCGGAACGCCGCCGCCTGAACCGGAGGCGGACGCCGCGAACGCGACGGGC
>DASQNL010000721.1:0-1834 GCA_035644995.1 Pyrinomonadaceae bacterium
CGGCTTGTAGTGATCTTCGCGCGTTTGACGTTGCGCGACGCCAGGAGCAGGTTATCGTTGTCGTGCGAATCGACGATCAAAGTCTTGCCTTCGAGACCGAGCGTGCCGAGCGCGCCGACGAAATCTTTGGTCTTCGCCGCCCCGAGCGTGAACGCGTCGAGGATGATGACGTTGCCCTCGCGCAGGCGTTCAGACAAGGCCGAGCGCAAAGCGCCGCGCCGCATCTTCTTCGGCAGATTGTGCGACCAATCTTTCGCCTGCGGCCCGTGCACGTTGCCGCCGCCCTTCCACAGTGGCGAACGGATGCTCGCGATGCGCGCGCGCCCCGTGCCCTTCTGCTTCCAGAGTTTCTTGCCCGAACCAGACACGTCGCCGCGCGTCTTCGTGCCGACCGTGCCCGCGCGCGCGCGCGCAAGGTAAGCCTTGACGGCGGTGTGCACCAGCCCCGCGTTGTAGTCCGCGCCGAACACGGCATCGGACAATTCGAGATCGGCGACCTCTTCGTTCTTCAAATTGCGCACCTTCACGGTAGGCATAACATTCAACTCCAGTGACAAGTGACAAGTGACGAGTGACAAGATGAAGACAGTTTTTTTCCTGTCACCTGTCGCCGTTTACCCGTCACTATTTCTTCTTCTGTCTGACAGACTTTTTGACGATGACGACCGTGCCGTTTGCGCCGGGCACCGCGCCGCGAATCATCAGCAAATTGTTTTCGGCATCGACGCGGGCGACCGTCAAGCCTTTAACGGTGATGCGCACGTCGCCCATGTGACCCGAAGAGCGTGTGCCCTTGATGACGCGCGAAGGATAGGCCGACTGGCCGATGGAACCCGGCGCGCGCACGTTCATCGAGCCGTGCGATTCGGGGCCGCGACTGAAGTTGTGACGCTTCACCGTGCCCGCGAAACCGCGACCCTTGCTCTTGCCGATCACTTCAATCGTGTCGCCGTCGGCAAACTGATCCGCGACCAGAACCGTGTCGCCCACATTCACGCCCGCGTCGCCTTCAAGGCGAAACTCTTTAAGGACGCGCGTGGGCGGCGTGCCCGCGCCCGTCTTCTCAAAGTGGCCGCGCATCGGCTTGTTGACGTTCTTCAACTTCACGGGGCGCTCTTCGACCAGCCCGATCTGCACGGCATCGTAGCCGTCCTTGCCCGCCGCCGATTTTGTCTGCACCACGACGCAGGGCCCCGCCTTGATGACCGTCACCGGAGTGACCGTGCCATCTGCCGCGAACAACTGTGTCATGCCAACCTTCTTACCGATGATTCCGTTAATCATCTTAATTCCTCAGTGATAGGTGATGGGTGATAGGTGATGGGATAAAAGCAATTCTCTTATCACCATATCACTCAACACTCATCACGGCCTTTACCTGTCTCTGCCAAACGCCTTGATCTCAACGTCCACGCCCGCAGGCAGGTCGAGTTTCATCAGCGCATCCACGGTCTGCGGAGTCGGGTCGAGAATGTCCATCAGGCGCTTGTGCGTCCTGATCTCGAACTGCTCGCGCGACTTTTTATCGACGTGCGGCGAGCGCAAAACCGTCCACTTGTTTTTGGAAGTCGGAAGCGGTATTGGCCCGGCCACGCGCGCGCCCGTGCGCTTCGCAGTCTCCACGATCTCGGAGGTGGACTGATCCAGCACGCGATGATCGTAAGCCTTGAGTCTAATTCTGATCTTTTCGTTCAGCATAATTTTTAACTTTGAGAACTATTCGACGACTTCGGAGACGGTGCCGGCACCCACAGTCCTGCCGCCCTCGCGGATGGCGAACCGTAACCCCTTCTCCATCGCAATCGGCGCGATCAACTCTATCTCCATCGCCACG
>DASQNL010000722.1:0-4569 GCA_035644995.1 Pyrinomonadaceae bacterium
CGGGCGCATCAAGTACGTCTCGCAGGCGTCGCTCGATAGCGAACGCCCGTCCATGTCCGGCTATCAGGCGGAGATGATCGACCGCGGCGACCGCGACCTGTTGGGCTATCTGGTCAGCCAGACGATGGAGGAGAACGGGCAGAACTACGCCGACCCCGGCGCGCGCATGTCGGCGGAAACGATTGTGCGAAACCGCGCCCGCCGCATCCGTCGCCAGGCGGCGCAACTGAGCGGCGCAACCGTGGCCTCGCTCGAAAACGTGGTGCGCGCGCCCGCTCCCTCCGGCGGGCGGCAGACGCTCTTTTTCATCTCCGAGGGCTTCACGCTCGACACGCAGGAAGCCGACATCAACCGCAAGATGCAACGCGTTACAGACGCGGCCGCGCGCACGGGCACGGTGATTTATACGCTCTACGCGCGCGGCCTCGCCGTCGGCATGCTCGACGCCAGCAGCGGCGCGCGCGCCGACCTCGCAGACCTCAGTTCCGGCACGGCCTTTCGCGGCTACAGCCCCACGGCCGAACTGAGCGCGACGCAGGATGTCTTGCGCGGGCTGGCCGCGGACACGGGCGGGCGCGCTCTCATCAATACCAACGCGCTCGACGCCGCCGTCGCCAGAACGCTCGACGAGACGGCCAACTATTACCTGCTCGCGTGGCGACCCGAAGGCGTCGAGGTGAAAGACGGCGCGCCGCGCTGGCGCAAAATCGAGATCGCCGTGAAAGGCCGCCCCGACCTCTCCGTGCGCGTGCGGCGCAGTTTCCTCGGCGCATCGCCCGCCGGGGCAGGCACGCGCGCCGCCGCGACCGCCGCCACGGCCGCCGCCGCGCCCGCCTCGACGAACGCCGCGCTCAACCGCACGCTCAACTCTCTGAACGCGCGCCGCGACCTGCCCGTCGATGCCTACGCCGTCTTCACGAACGACGCGGAAGCCGGCCCGGTCATCAACGCCTCCGTGCAAGTCGCAAACGACCACCTCAAGTTCGCGCCCGCCGCCGCTGCCGGTGCGGGTCAGCCGCGGGCGCAAGTCGAGGTGGCCTGCGTCGTGCTCGATGATCGCGGGAAGGCCGTCTATAGCAACGGGCGCACGCTCACGCTCGACGGCAACGCCGCCGCGAGCGGCGCGGGCGCATCGCGCGGCAAAATCGTCACAAACTTTTCGATCCCCCGCCTCGCGCCCGGCCTCTACCAATTTCGCGCCGCCGCGCGCGATGCGGGCAGCGGTCTGGTCGGCAGCGCGTTCGAGTGGGTCGAAGTCCCGGACTTGAAAGCGAGCCGCCTCGCCTTGAGCAGCCTGCTCGTCACCGAGCGTCGCCGCGCCGGCGCGCAGCCGTCCGGCGCGACGAGCGCGGGCGCGACCGGCGCGCCGGACATCCTCCGCGTCGAACGCCGCTTCGCCCGCGCCTCGCACATCTTCCTGCAACTCTATCTCTACAACGCCGCGCGCACGGCCACGAATGCCGCTCCCGATGTCGAGTTGGAGATCAAAGTCCTGCGCGACAACAAGATCGTGACGAACGCGCCGCCGCACAAAGTTTCGGTCGCGCCGGGAAGCGATCCGGCGCGCATCTTCTACGCGGCGGAGGTGCCGCTGGCGAGCATGACGCCGGGCATCTACCTGCTGCAAGTCACCGCGACGGATCGCGCCGGGCGCACGACCGCCACGCGCGAACTCGACTTCTCGGTCGAATGAAGCTCGCGCCCGCGCGCCGGTTCGCCTTCGGCGGCGAGTTTTAAGTTCAAGGAGCACAGCAGCCGGTCAGTCGGAAATTGCTTTCACGAGAACATGCACGTCACACGCGTCGAACTAGACAACATCAAATCCTACGCGCGCGCCGACTTCTCTTTCGAGCCGGGCACGACGGCCATCGTCGGCCCGAACGGCGCGGGCAAAACCACCATCCTCGAAGCCATCGCGTGGACGCTTTTCGACACGCTCGACTACAGCAAGGACGACTTCCTGCGTCGCGGCGCGAAGAAGGGTTCCGTGCGCGTCACCTTCGAGAGCGACGTGGACGGCCGCCGTTACACCGTCTACCGCGACACGGCCAACGGCTATTACATCTACGACCCCGAACTCAAACTCAAACTCGAAGAGAAGAAGGCGAACGTTGCGCCGATGCTGGGGCGTCTGCTCGGCATCGAGGCCGGGACGGATTTGCCCGCCCTCTTCAAGTCGGCCATCGGGGTGCCGCAGGGGTTGCTCACGGCCGACTTCCTCAAAACGTCGAGCCAGCGGAAAGCCGCCTTCGACCGCCTGCTCAAAGTGGAAGAATACCGCGAGGGCGCGGAACGCCTGCGCGACACGGTGAACCTCATCCGCGACCGCGTCGCCGAGACGCGCGAGCGCATCGGGCGCGCCGAGGGCACGCTCGCGCGTTACGAAGAGATGACGGCCGAGCACGCGTCAACGTCGGCGCGCGCGGAGGAGTTGACCGGCGCGCTCGCCGAGTTGCGGCGCGAGGTGACGACGCGCAAAGATCAGGTCGGGGCGTTCGAGACGGCCGAGCGGCGCGTGGCCGAAACGCGCGCCCGCGCCGACCGCACCGAGGTGGAACTGAAAGCCGTCGAAAGAAGTCTCACCGAGTTGCGGAGCAAACTCGACGAAGCCGAGCGCGCCCGCGCCGCGCAGCAGGCTTCCGAAGCGGGCTACCACGCGCACCTCGCCGCGCTCGCCGGGTTGGGGCGGCTCGAAGCGGAACGCGCCGAGCGCGACCGCCTGCTCGCGGAACTCAACCGCGTGGCGGGTCTGCTGGCCGCCGCCGAGTCGGACGCGCGACGCCTGAGCGTCGCGCTCGAAGCGGCGGGGCGCGCGCGCGCATTGCTGACGGAGATCGAAGTCGAAGTCGGCGCGCAGGAAGAGTTGGAGCGCGAGCGCGAGCGTCTGCGGGAGTTGCGTTCGCACGCGATGGCGGCGCGCGACAGTCTCGCCCGGCTCGACGCCGAACTGGGCAACCTGCGCGCGCAGCACACGCAGACGCGCGAGGGGATCAAACAAGCGGAGCGCGCGGAAGATGCGCCCGCCCGCGTCGCGCATTTGGAGAGCGAACGCATCGGCCTCGAAACCGCGCTCAGCCGCGCGGAGCGCGCCGCCACCGAACGCAAGCACCTCGCCAATCAACGCCGGGATTTGACGCGCGAGATCAAACGCCTCCAAGAGATCACCGCTGCGCTCGAACGCAAAATGCGCGACCTCGAAACGCGCGCGGCCGGCGCGGAGCGCGCCGCCGAACTCGAAGCGAGCGGCCGCGAACTCGCCGAACAGGCCGCGCACCTGCGCGCCGAGATCGCGCGCGATGAGAAGATGCGCGTCGAGGTCAAAGGCGGCCTTTGCCCGATTCTCTCCGAGCGTTGTTTGAACATCGGCGAGGGGCAAACGCTCGAAGGCTACTTCACGGATCACTTGACGGCGAACCGCGCCGAGTTGCAGACGGTGCAGGCGGAGGCCGTGCGCGTCGAACGACAGGTGCGCACGGCGCGCGAGGCGGGCGTCGCGCTCGTCCAGTTGGAACGCGAACGCGGCCAACTCGGACACGAACGCGAACTGCTCGCCGCGCGCGAGTCGCTGCTGTCCCGGCTCGACCGCGACCTCGCCGCGCTCCCCCCGGACGACCGTGAACTCGACGAGTTGAGAAGTAAACTGATCGGCGTCGACGCGGAACTCATCGGCGCGCGCGAAGCCCTCATGCGCCACGCCGAACTGGAGCCGCTGCGCCAGCGTCTCAAAGAGATCGAAGAGGAAGGCAAGCGCAGGAAGGAAGACCGCGCCGCGCTCGCCGCCGCCGCCAGCGCAATCCAATCGCTCGAACGCGACATCGCCGAAACCGAGACGCGCCTGCGCGCCCTGAACGACCCGCGCACGCGCCTCAGCATGAGACGCGCCGAGGCCGAGCAGGAGGCGTCGCTGCAAACGGAAGTGGCGGGCGCGCACGACGCTATCGCCGCCCTCTCCGGCGAACGCGCCGAACTGGCCGCGCGGTCGAAACGGTTCGCGGGCTTCGATGCCGAGTGGGCGGCCACGCTCGCCGCGCGCGATGCGACGGCCGCCGCTTATCGCGTCTATCTCGAAAGCGCGTCGCTCGCGGCCACGGTGGGCGCGCGGGCGCGGGAAGTGGAACACGCGAAGGCGGAGGCGGCGCGGGCGGCGCACGCGAGCGAGGAGGCGCAGAGCGCGCACGCCGAGGCCGTGGCCGCCTACGACCGCGCCGCGCACGCCGCCGAACGCGACGCCCTCGCCCTCGCCCTCGCGTCGGAGGCCAACACCTCCGCCAAGCTCGAACACGCGCGCGAGACGGCGGAGAAACTGGCCGTCGAGATCGCGCGGCTGGAGGCGGTGCGCGCCGAGTGGCAGGAGGAGCTGCGCGCGCAGGAACGGCTCAAGCGGCTGGACGAGGCGACGGAGTTCATGCGCGACATTCTCAAAAAAGCGGGGCCGGAGGTGACGCGCAGTTACGTCGCGCACATCTCGGTCGAGGCGAACCAATTCTTCCGCGAGATCACGGGCGACGCGGGGCGCGCGCTCCGCTGGTCGAGCGATTACGAGATCATGCTCGAAGAGGACGGCCACGA
>DASQNL010000723.1:0-2858 GCA_035644995.1 Pyrinomonadaceae bacterium
TAATCCAAGTTGCTAGATAAACGCCTTGTCGATTGCAAAGGCAATGACAAAGAACGAGACTTTCAGCAAGAAGCCTCTGAAACTAACCGCATGAATGTGACGTGGGAACATCGCCTTAATCTGACTGAAGACGGTCTCGATGCGCTTGCGCATCAACTGCTTGTAATACGCTCGCCACGGCTCATCCCATCGTGTGGAGTTTCGCTTGCGCTGCACGGCGAAGGCCACCGAGTCGAGTTCTTGCGCCACATCCTCTGCCCCATAGTCAGTGTAACCGCTATCCATAAACAATTCGCTCCCCTCCGGCAAACAGAGCGGCAGCACGTCGAGGCCGCGCACGTCACTCGCCGCGCCCGGCAGAAAAGCCAACTCCACCGGCACGCCCTCTTCCGTCGTCACAACCTGCACTCGCACCCCGTAAAAGTAGCGGCGGTGAGCCGCCGAACGGCCTCGGAACTGCTCGCCCCTAACAAGGCGACTGCGACTGATGCGAATGTTGTCGCAAACCTGCACCGGAAAAGAGTCAAGCAAATACTTGGTCGAGACGCTCGCTTCTTTCAACACTGCGCCCAGTTGATGAAAAAGCGCATAGGTCAAATCGGCGACTGCATGCAGTCGCCGATTCAGGCGCGACCGGCTGAGCATCCGAGGCATCAGCCCCGCCTCCCGCATGAAGCGGCGGGCGTGCTCGGCGTTGCCGCCGAAGTAGAGCGCAGCGGTCAAAGCAGTCGTCATCACTTCGGCGTCGCACATCGTTCGGCGAGCGTCCTCGCGGTGGCCGACGGCCTTGAGCAGGTCATCGGTGATGCAGTAAAGTGCAGTCACGTGGTCGATCACAGTCCCCTCCGATTTCACTTGGCGGTGAGTTGGAGGGGATTTTCTGTCTTCTCAAAGAACTGGCAAAGCTCTAACTAGCAACTTGGATTAAATAGTTCTTCGCCGCAATTGAACAGACCATCTCAGCCGCCAAACCCCCGCCATTACCCGCCGCGCGCACCCGGCGGCAGACCTCCGTAACGGGGCGGCAAAACATGTATATCGTAGCACCTCGCTTTGAGGAGAGCCGCACGAAGAAAGTTGAGTCCCGTGTGAACATATCTCGAAACGGATCGTTTTAGTAGAGGGCGTCAATATTCGGAAGCAATTACCACAGTCGTTAAGGAGAAGACAGTGAGATCACGTTTGCTAAATATCGTTGCGGCACTTTGTTTGTGCTTCTCGGCCGTATTCGTTACGGGGTCTGCCGGCACAACTGCTTCGGCTTCCGACTGGCCGCAGTGGCGAGGCCCTGCTCGTGACGGGATATCGCATGAGCGCGGTCTCCTTAAACAATGGCCTGCGGGTGGGCCGAAACTGCTCTGGCAGGTGAACGACCTGGGAGACGGCTATTCGACGCCGGCGGTTGTCGGAACGCGCATCTACCTGATGAGCAATCTTGGCATGGACAATGAGTTTGTGCAGGCGCTCTCGACTAAAGACGGTAAACCCGTCTGGACGACGCGCGTGGGGAACGTCGGCAACCCGAACCAGAACCCGCCGTACGCGAAGGCTCGTTCGACTCCGACCGTCGATGGAAATTTCATCTACGCGCTCGGTTCGGACGGCGACCTCACCTGTCTCGAAGCGAAGAGCGGCAGGATTCTCTGGCAAAAGAACATACGCAAAGAGTTCGGCGGCCAGCCGGGCGAATGGGCTTACGCGGAGTCGCCGTTGGTTGACGGCGACCTTGTGGTCGTCACCCCGGGCGGCGCGCAGGCCACTATGGCGGCGCTTAATAAAAAGACGGGAGCGACCATCTGGAAATCGGCCGTGCCGGGCGGCGACCCGGCGGGTTATGCGTCGGCGGTCGTCGTGCAGGGGGGCGGGCGCAAACAATACGTGCAGTTATTGAGCAAGGGGCTGGTCGGAGTTGACGCGAAGACCGGCCAGTTCCTCTGGCGTTACAAGGATGTAGCAAAGGGTCCGGCGCAGTATTTCACGCCGGTCGCGCGCGACGGGTATGTGTACTGCGGGGCGCTCGGCGTCGGCGGCGGACTCGTACGCTTCAAGCCCGAGGGCAACGGAGTCGCCGCAGAGCAGGTCTACTTCGAGCGTGGGCTTCCGAACGGTATCGGCGGGGCGTTGGTGGTCGGTGAAACTCTCTACGGTACGGAAGTGGGGCAAAAGCTGGTCGCTGCGAAATTCACTACGGGGAAGGTGAGATGGCAGGCCGAGACTATCGGCTGGGCGTCGGTGGCCTACGCCGATGGCCATCTATATCTACACGGCATCAACGGGGAACTCGCGTTGGTCGAGGCGACCCCCGCAGCCTATCGCGAAAAGGGAAGATTCACGCCGCCCGCTCAGCCGAAGAAAAAACAGGTGGGGCCGTATCCCGAGGGCGCGTTCGCCTATCCGGTGATCGCACACGGGAGGCTTTACATACGCGACCTCGGCACGTTGTGGGCTTACGACATCAAGGCCAGCCGCTAGGCGCTTAGACACTTTAAGGAGCACGCCGGACAGCGTCACTTCACGGCAGACAGCGTCACTTCGCGGCGCTGTCTTTGGTCAACAGGCGCATGACCGTCGCGTTCAGTCGCCCGATGTCCTGCGGCTTACGCAAAAAAGCATTGACGCCCGCGCTCCACGCCTCCCACTTAACGTCGCTCGCCGAGAGCATGATGATGGGCGTGCGCCGCCGGTGTGGGAGTTGGCGCGCGCGCCGCGCGAGTTCTAAACCATCTTTACCGGGCAACCCGTTATCGAGAATAAGCACGTGATAGCGCGCCTTGCTCTCGATCTTGCGCATGGCCTCCGTGCCGTCGGCGCAGAGTTCGACCGTCCAGCCGAGTTCCTCTAAAGATTCTTTCACGGCG
>DASQNL010000724.1:0-2671 GCA_035644995.1 Pyrinomonadaceae bacterium
AACAGCAGCGGCATCGGCGAGACACTGGACATCCAGAACAGAAGCGGCGTCACGACCGGCGCGGGCAACTCTAGCACCATGAATCTGACGATTCTGGGCAACAACTTCTCGCAACTGAATGCGGCCGGGCAGGTGTTCAACGTGCGCAACGTGACCACCCCGACGACCACGCTCTGTCTCGACCTCAACTCTTCCAACACCTCGCCGAACACCGCCACCGGCGGCGACGGCACCGGATTCCAACTCACTAACGACGCGGGCGTCTTTAACGTCGAGGGATCGCCGGGCGGCAACCCGTCCGTGTTCCTGACCGCGCGCAACGTCGGCACGGTAACCGCCATCGGCACGTTCGGGTCTTCGGCGGGCTGCACGAATTCGTCCGCGCCCATCGCGCCCCCGGCCGTCGTCGCCCCCGATGTCAAACTCGCATCAGCCGCGACGACCACGGCGACCGAGCAGGCTACGATAGCGACTCTGAAGTCCAACGACATCACCGGCGGCGCGCCCTTCATCGCCATGCCGCAGCAGCAGCCGCAAACGGCGCAAGCCATCAACGCCGCGCTGCCGGACATGCGGAAAGCAACCGTCAAGACGGACGCCGAACAACCCGACAAGAGCGCGGTGAAAGAGCCTGCCATCACACCGATGGTCGCCAACTTCCCGATCTCTATCGGCACGCTCGGCGCGGGCAAGTCCGTCACGATCACCTTCTCGGTGACGGTCAACAACCCGCTCGCGTCCAACGTCACGCAAATTTCGAATCAGGGCACGGTCTCCGGTTCGAACTTCCCGAACGTCCCGACGGATGACCCGGATGCGGCGGGCGCCAGCGACCAGACCGTCACGCCGGTTATCCCGCAACCGACGATCACCATCAACAACGCCAGCGCGCCCGAACCGACATCCGGTTCCGCGCCGATGCCGTTCACCGTGGTCTTGTCGAACGCGTACACCGTGCCCGTCTCGGTCAACGACCAGACCGCCGACGGCACGGCCACGCAGCCCGTCGATTACTCCGCCACGGCCGGAACGCTCAACTTCGCCGTGGGCGAGACGTTCCAAACCGTCTCGGTGCCCGTCAATGCGGACGGCGACGCGGGCGAATCCGACGAGAACTTCACGCTCACCCTGAGCGCGCCGGTCAGCGGCACGATCAGCGGCACGGGCATCGCCACGGGCACCATCACCGCCAACAACCCGGCGGGCACGGTGCTCATCTCCGAGGTGCGCACGAGCGGCCCCGGCGGCGCGAACGACGACTTCGTCGAGTTGTACAACAACACCGACGCCACCATTGACATCGGCAACTTCGCCCTCGTCAAGAGCGGCTCGAACTGCACCGTCGCGCCCATCGTGGTGGCGGTCGTCCCCGTGGGCACGATGCTCCCGGCGCGCGGCCACTACCTCATCGCGGGTTCGGCCTACAGTCTCACGACGACGGCCACCCCCGACCAAACCCTGCTCGCCACCAACGATATTGAAGACGACCGCAACCTCGCCCTGTTCAACACGGCGACGCCGTCCGCCTTCTCTACCGCCACGCGCCGCGATGCGGTCGGCTTCGCCGGCAACACGGGCGACAACTGCGGTCTGCTCCTCGAAGGCGCAACCCTCCCGGCGGCGGGCGGCAGCGTCTCCCAGTACAGCTTCGCACGCAAACTGACCACCGGCTTGCCGAAGGACACGAACGACAACGCGGCGGACTTCATGCTCGTCTCCACCACGCCCGCCGTGCCCGTCGGCAACAACTCGACGCCGATCCTCGGCGCGCCGGGGACGGAAAATCTGGCGTCGCCCATTCAACGCAACGCCTTCATCAAGTCGTCGCTCATCGATCCGATGCTGGCCTCGACTGCGCCGCCCAACCGGGTGCGCAGCTCCTTCGGCGCGAATCCGACGAACGCCGCCTACGGCACGCTCTCCATCCAACGCCGCTTCAAGAACACGCTCAACGTGCCCGTGACGCGGCTGCGCTTCCGCATCGTCGACCTGACGACGATCAATAACCGCACGGCCGGAGACTCCGACCTGCGCGTGCTTAGTTCGACGGGCACGGTCGTCAATTCGGCGGGCACCACCGTGGTGACGGTCAACGGGTTGACGCTCGAACCGCCGACGCAAGCGAACGGCGGCGGCTTGAACTCCACGCTCACGGTGACGCTGCCGGGCGGCGGTCTTGCTCCGGGCAATACCATCGACGTGCAGTTCCTCCTCGGCGTGCAGGAACAAGGCCAGTTCAGCTTCTTCGTCAACGTGGAAGCCCTGCCCGGACTCGGCGCGGTGGTGAATGAAGCCACGCGCATGTCGAAGGGCGGCATGACCGGCAAGCAGGCCAACAGCACAGACGCGGGAGGTGAGGCGGCCAAGCCTGAGAAGCAATAGCAACGCCACACCCCCTTAACCCTTTCGCTCGCGCCGCAAGGCGCCGGGCGAAAAGAAGAGGCCGCCAGTGCAGCGAGGGCACTGGCGGCCTCTTCATTTGGACAGCTTGCCGCGAGCTAAGCGCGCGGCCTTGAGTTCACCGCCTTCAGTCGCTCCACACGCGCGTGAAAGCCTCCGCCAGTTGGTCGCGCCAACTCGTCCAGTTATGACCGGCGGACGCTTCCCGGTAGGCGACCGGGTAGCCCTTGCCCGCCAGCAGCACGCGCACGCGCCGGTTCACTTTCCAGAT
>DASQNL010000725.1:0-3156 GCA_035644995.1 Pyrinomonadaceae bacterium
GGCCGGCGGGCTATTCTTTTGCAAAAGTGCGGTCAGTCGAACCACACGGTTCGACTGACCGCGTTTTATTAGCCGCCCTTCTGCTGCGGTAAGCCGCTGACAGACAGGGTGTCCAGACAACCGTGGACTTGCGGGGTCGGAGAGTACATATCGCCCGCGAAGTCCATCCATTTGACGCGGCTCGCCTTGTAGGTGTTCGTCGCGCCGTTGATGGCTTGGAGCCATTCGCCCGCGGGCATATCGAGCAGCGCGCCGACCTTCTTCAAGACCGCCATGTTGAACGCGCTCATATCGAGGAAGTACATTTTGTTGCCGGGGAACTTGGAGAACTTCTTGATCGGCGCACCGAACCAAGTGAACTTCATCGAACGCCCGCCGACATCAACGCCCGGCCTGTCCGTGCCCGTGTGCGCGAAATACTGCTGCGACGGCGACACTTGCGTCAGGTTGTAATAGGCGGCGTGCTGCGTCATGCCGCACGCAATCGTCAACCACTGAGTTTCCTCGTCCTCGTCACGCCCCGCGCGGTCTGACGCCAGTTCCCAACAATTGAGCATCTGCAACGCCGTGAGCGCGCCGCCGACGGCGATGTACGTGCTCTGGAGTTGCGGCGTCGTCGTGCGCGAACCGTTGAAGTACGCGCCCGTGTCTTTCACCAGGTAGGGGACGCCCTTGATGCCAATCGTGTTCGAGCCTTCCGGCACGATGATGTCGCCGACGATGAAATCGGATGGGAAGTTGGTCGCGCCCGTAATCTGCGTTTTGGTGACGGAGGCGACTTTGATCGAGCCGGAACCCACCGTGCCCATGCGCTGCGTCGTGCCGGTCGGGTCGTACACCTTGACGTATTGGTCTTTGAGAACCATCGTCGCGCCGAGGCTGTCCGTCGCGCCGTTGGCGATAAAGACCGTCGGCGCGCCCGCGTTGTAGGCCGTGGAGGCCGTGGCGAGTCGAGTCGTGCCGTCGCCCGCGGAGAGGTAAAAATTGAGCCACGCGGCAAATTGTTTGCCCGCACTCTTCACGCTCCGCTTCAACGGGTCGGCGACCGTCTCGGCGTTGGCGTTGAGAATCGCGCCGTACTGGTGTTCGAGGCCACTGTTCATCCACTGGTAAGTGACCGTGATATTTTCCAGCGTCTCGGCCGACGGCGTTGCCAGATCGCCGCCGTTGACGTTGCCGAAGGCGAGCGACGGGTTCGCGCTCGTCTCCAGCGAGACGACGCGACCCTTGAAATTGGTCGGGTTCTCGACCACGTTCTGCTTGACGTGTTTGAGAAAGTCGGCCTGATTTTGGTAAACGGTGAAAATACCTTCGATGTATTCCCGTTGTGCCTTTCCGACTTGTTGATCGTTATGCGTACCCATTTGTAAAAATCTCCTGCCCCGATCAGGGACAGCGATTCGCCGCGTTTACCTGGTCTGTCTCAATTTCGCTTCGAGTTGTTGGTCGAGCCGGGCGATCTTCTCGTCCGGCGTTTCCTTTTTCTCAACGCGGGGTTGAGCGCGGGGGGGCGCTGCCGTGTCGTTGCTGCTTCTACCTGTTGAATCGGGGGCGGGGGTCTTTTTGCCGGTGAAGGCTTTCACGTAAGCATTACCTTGCTGAGTCCGAACCGCGCGCATGAATGTCGCTCTCGTGAACTCGCGCAAACGATTCATCGCCACGCGCATCTGCACGGACGGTTCGCCGTTTTTAAAGGCGTTGCCCTGCGCGCGTAATGCCTGAATCGCTTCGTAATGGGGGCTGGCCTTGACCTTCTGGTCGAGCCACGCGCTCACCATCTCACCATGCAAAATCTTGCTCTCGGCGATCTCTCCCTCTTCACCTTCGCCGGCAACCCACCCAACTTTTAGGGCAATCGGAGTCACGACCTTCATCGCTTCGCTTGTGACGTAGCGGTCAAGATGATCGTCAAGGGTTTTCTCCGTCTTGCTCGTGGCGTCCTGCTTTTCGCCCGTAAGCTGTTCAATCGTCTCGTCGCGCTCTCTCAACTTCGTTTCGAGGTCGCGTTCGTGCGCGGTCGGTTGGCGAACTGCGCCGAGATCGCCTCTCAGCGTCTCGACATCGATCAATCCTTGCGCGTCGAGTGCGACGAGTTCGCGGAGACGATCCGCCGTGTAGCCGTCGCCGAATTCCGATTCGAGCAGGCGGTCGGCAAAAGCCGCGCCCGTTTGCTCGTCGTCAATGGCGGTTTGCACGAACAACTGACTCATCTGAGCCACGGCGGCGGGGTTAGCCGATACCATGCCCTCGAAAATCGTGTGAGCGGTTTGTTTGTTGACTTCGGCCGACAGGAGAGGCTTGATGATGCTCTGCGCTACTTGCAGACCTTCATCGCCGCCGAGTTCGGAGATCGCCGTCTGGACTTCGGAGAGCTTTTCGGCCGTCGCCGCATACTCTTCGCGCAGTTCTTTCGGCGTGCGCTTCCAGCGTTCGTTGATCTCTTCGCGGGTCGGAATCTTCGGTTCTTCAAACTCGGCCAGCGGGTCGTCGTCCACTTCGGGCGCGGTTTCCGGTTTCTCGCGCTCGTCGTCGTCGTCGTCCGTTTTGGCTTCGAGGTCGTCGTCCGTCTGATTCTCGTCGTCGCTCGACTCGTCCGGTTCGTCGGCCGCCGTCGCTTTGGCGGGTTTCTCAGCTTGCGGTTTGCCGCCCTTCGCTTCTTTC
The DNA here is from genome assembly GCA_035644995.1 of Pyrinomonadaceae bacterium. Classification (GTDB taxonomy): domain Bacteria; phylum Acidobacteriota; class Blastocatellia; order Pyrinomonadales; family Pyrinomonadaceae; genus JAIVJZ01. The sequence goes on from DASQNL010000725.1 coordinate 2,662, forward strand.
AACTGCTCGTCGAGTCTTGCGTCGAGAGCTTCGATTGAATTGTCGGGGGCGTTCTGCGTGCCTTCTTCGGTAGAAGCGGCGACATCCGTGTCACGCTGCGCGGCGGCCGAACTGGTGTCGGCGGCGGGCGTCGTGCCGTCTGTGGCGGCCATGCCGGGCGGCGGCGCGCTTGTTTCGCCCGGCGAAGATGATCCTAAGTTTGCGCTCATTGAACCCTATTTTTGCGGCGGCGCGCGGTGAGCGCGCGGCGGCTGTAAAATGCAAAAAGCCCGTCGCATCTTCCGAGTCGTGGTCGAAAGGATGCGACGGGCTTTTTGCCTGTCAGTTAAGTTGTCAGACCGCAAAGGCCGGGATAATGAACTCGTCGTGAGAGTTCACTAACCCGGCCTCTTTGTTATGGGGGATTGCTCCCCTTCGTGAATGGGCTTACGGGCTTGCGCCCTTGCCCTTCGAGAATGACTGTCGAGTTTCGTCGAACCGTTCGATTGGTCGGCT
>DASQNL010000726.1:0-6409 GCA_035644995.1 Pyrinomonadaceae bacterium
CGGGCGTGAGTTCGGTGGAGGCGTCGGGCGCGAGGTCGGCGGGCGTTTCCGCTCCGGCGGCGGGCGAGGCGGTGGCCGCGGCGGGACTCAAGGGCGCGGCTGACGCCTGACCCGTGGCGGCCTGCGCTTCGGCGGCGGGGCGGTGCGCGTCGGCCGCGGACGAGGAGTCCGTGCCGGAAGTGGGCGACGGCGGTTGCGCGGTAGTGGGCGGCATGGCGATGGAAGTCTCCCCGCCGGTTTTCGCGCCGCTCGAACTGTTCTTGGCGGCCATGCGGGCGGCGGCCTTCGCTTTAATTTCGGCCATCTGCCGCGCGCGTTTCTCTTCGGCAGTTTCGTCGCCGGACGGAACGGGCGGCGCGGTCGCCGCCGTCGGCGCGACGGGAGGCGCGGCGGCAGGCGAAGCGGCGGCGGTCTCGCTGTCGGTCGCGGCGGTCTCGCTGTCGGTCGCCGGCGGCGTGGGAGTGGATGCCGCGCCTCCCTTTCCGGCCATGCGGGCGGCGGCTTTCGCTTTGACTTCAGCCATCATCCGCGCGCGCCTCTCTTCAGCCGTCTCGCCGTCGGGCGCGCCGGCAGACGCGGCGGGCGCGGGGCTGGCGGTCGGGGGCGAGGGCGCGGCCGCCGCGTCGCTCTGTGCGTTTGCGCCCCCGGCCATGCGCGTGGCGGCTTTCGCCTTGGCCTCGGCGATGATGCGTGCGCGCTTTTGTTCGGGCGTCTCGCCATCGGCCGCCGACGCGGGTGCGGCTGAGGGCGCGGGTGCGGCGGCGGCGGTCTTCGCGGGCGGCGGAGCGGCGGGCGCGGCGTGGGACGCGGGTTCGCCGGCGGGAACCCACGCGCCCGTCGCGCTCTTTTTGAAGGCGGGGAGCGTGCCGCCCGCCGCTTCGAGAATATCCACGAGTTCGCTCTGAACGTAGCGCGCCTGCTTGCGCGGGTCGCGGACGTGGCCGAGCGGCGGCCCCATGTAGAGCGTGCCGCAGGTCTGGCAGCGATAGAGCAGATCATCGCCGCGCATGTGCTTTCGCGCCTCTTCGCGGATGGGACTGACCTGCTTGAGATGACCGTTGTGCAACTTGCCCTTCTCGTTCTTCTCGTTGCAGACGGTCTGACCCTTCTCAAAACGCTTCGGCGCGCCCGTCTGCGACGCCTGCTGCTCGGTCGGCGCGTCTTTGGCGACGGGCGCGCTCGCATTAACCCCCGGCCTTGCGATCTCGTTAGTTGACATGATTTTCGCTTTCCGACGTTTCGCGCGATGTGTGTGCCAGCCCAGCCCGCGCGCTTCCGGTGTCTCGACGACGTGCAAAAACTTGCGCGCAATCTTACGGAGAAACGCCGGAGCGCGTCAACGAAAAGCTGTCAGTCGTCAGTTGTCAGTCGTCAGTTGTCCGTGGTCAGTGGTCAGTTGTTCAAGTTCGTCTGTAGCAACTCGCGTGATAATCACATGCAACTGACAACTGACCACGGACAACTGACAGCTTTTCATTTATGATTGCGTCGCATGTGGAAAAAACTGTTGGGGACGTTGTGGCGGGGTGCGCCGAAACGCGTGCGGCGGTGGGGCGTGTGGCTGGCCGAGCCGCGTTTCATGGTGACGGTGGGCGCGGTCGTCGTGGACGAAGGCGGGCGCGTGTTGCTGTTACAACATGAGTTTCGCACGGGGAGCGGGTGGGGCATCCCCGGCGGCTTTCTGGAGCGGGGCGAGCAACCGCTCGCGGGATTGCGGCGCGAACTGCGCGAAGAGATCGGCCTCGAACTCGACGCGGCGGAACTCGTGCGCGTGCGCACGCTCCGCCGCCCGCAGCAAGTGGAGATACACTTTCGTTGCCGCGCGCGTGCGGGCGCGCAGGAGGCCGCGCCGCAGAGCATAGAGATCAACCGCGTCGGCTGGTTCGACCGGGACGCGCTGCCGCCCGAACTCTCGCCCGATCAACGTCGCATCATCGAAGACGCCCTCGCGGGTGGCGCGAACCAGGCGGAGTAGTGGTATGCTGTCGAAAACTTAAGGATGAGGGATGAGGGATGAAGGATGAATCAGAAGCGTTCAAGCGGTTGAATGATTTCTTTCATCCTTCATCCCTCCGCCCTCATCCCTTTTCACTGGAGAAATGAGCAATGGTGCAACTCGTTCCATCACAAGATGAAGTCATGGAGATGTTGAAGAAGACGGGCGCGTTTCGCGAAGGCTACTTCGTCTATCCTTCGGGCAAACACACGCCGAACTATTTCCAGATGCCGCTCGCCTTCCGCTATTACGACACGGCGCGCGTGCTGGCCGTCGCGCTCTCGCGCCTGCTGCGCGTCGAGCCGGACGTGTCGAGCGTGCTGCCGAAGGTGGCGATCATCTCGCCGGGGCCGGGCGGCATTCCCGTGGCCTTCGGCGTGCGCGAAGCTCTGAGCGCGGAGCAGATTTATTGGGCTGAGCGCGAAGAAGGCAAGCGCATGTTTCGCCAGTACATCAACAAAGGTGAGGTCAACCCCTGCATCATCGTGGACGACATCATCCGCAGCGGCGACGCCATCCTCCAGACCGTCGAACTCGTGCGCGAACTCGGCGCGCGCGTCATCGGCTGCGGCACCATCGTCCGCTTCAACGACGCCCCGGACAAGATTAACGACGACATCCCCATCAAGTCGCTCGTTGAATTCGACTCCAAGTTCTACGACGCGGGCGAGGACTGCCTCGAATGCAATAAAGACGCCCCCGCCGAGAACGTCCGATTCTAAAACCGTCAGTTGTCCGTGGTCAGTTGTCCGTTGTATGTATCGCAGGGGGCTGGCTGTAGATGGAAAGTTCAACCTGGGCAGGAGCAAACAACTGACCACGGACAACTGACCACGGACGGGTTTTACATCTCGTGCCGGTTCGTCATGGCCTTGTCCATCGTCACCTCGTCAACGTATTCGAGGTCGCTGCCGACGGGCATGCCCATGGCGATGCGCGTGACGCGGACGCCGAGCGGTTTCAAGAGGCGGCTGATGTAGCTGGCGGTGGCTTCGCCTTCGGTGTTGGGGTTGGTGGCGAGGATGACTTCGCGCACCTCGACGCCATCGTTGTTTTCGGCGCGCAGGCGCGGCAGCAGATTTTGCAGCCGCAGGTCGTCGGGACTCATGCCGCGAATCGGCGAGAGGCTGCCGTGCAGCACGTGATAGAGGCCGTGATAGCTGCGCGTCTTCTCCACGGCGACGAGGTTGTAGGGTTCTTCCACGACGCAGATGATGGAGCGGTCGCGCGAGGTGGAGGCGCAGTAGCGGCAGGGGTCAACGTCCGTCAGGTTGTTGCAGACCGTGCAAAAGACGATCTTCCGTTTCACCTCTTCCATCGCCGCGACGAAACGCGACACATCCTGCTCCGACATCCGCAAAATGTGAAACGCCAGCCGCTGCGCGGACTTTTGCCCCACGCCCGGCAGGCGTTTGAACTCGTCAATCAACTTCGTGACCGGCTCGGCGTAATCCAACATAAAATAGGTTTCAAGTTTCAGGTTGCAAGTTTCAGGACTGAGGTTCTTCGGTCTTTAACTTGAAACCTGAAACCTGAAACTTGAAACTATAAAAGACCGGGCGGAAGCATGCCGCCGAGTTTGCCTTGCATGGCCTCGTCAACTTTGCGCCCGGCCTCGTTGACGGCGGCGACGATCAGGTCTTGGAGCATCTCCACGTCGCCTTCCTTCACGGCTTCGGGGTCGATCTTGATGGAGGTGACTTCCTTCGTGCCGCTCATCTGCACCGTCACCACGCCGCCGCCCGCCGTGGCGTCAACGACGAGCGCCTCCATCTCGCGCTGCATCTTTTCCTGCATCTGCTGCGCCTGTTTCATCATCTGCTGCATGTTCATCCCGCCGGGAAACTTCATCGCCTTAGACCTCTCTTCGCGTCGAAATAAAAGTTTGAGCTGATCGGCGTTATCCTAACATTACTGAATGCTGAATACCGAATTGCGGGATGCAAACGGGGGAACATCGAGACATGGCCTGCCTTGATGTTCCCCCGTTCCCGTCTCGCGCGCCGCAAGCGGTCACGGAGCGATTGCGGTCTTCCCCGTGATCGCGCGTTTGCGCTTGCCGGCGGCGGCGGGCGGCGTGGCCGCTTCGACGTTGACGTGGAAGCTGAACTCGCCGTCGGCCACCACGCGCAGCCAGAAGTTGACATCGACGCTCTCGCCGGGTTGGAGGGGTTGCGCCAAAGCGAAGGCGAGGCTCGTATTGAGTCCGCCTTCGCGGCGGGCGGCGTCCGTGTCGTGCAGGTCTTCGAGCGTCACGCCCGCGACGACTTTCGTGCCGCCCCCGCCCGCGGCGGAGATGTTCACGGTTTCGTCGCGCGAACTGATGACGCGCAGATCGGCCTTGGAATTATCGGGACGCGGGGTGGTGGTGATGTCCACGACGCGGAAGCGGAGACGCGTGACGGGCTTCTTCGTGAGGTTCGTGAAGGTGCGCCTGATCTTGAGCACGTCCGTGTCGGTCGTGCCGTCGCCGTCGGTGTCGGTCGCCTGACGGGTGCGGTTGGGCGGCGCGGAAGCGGCCACGCCCGCATCGAGCGGACGCGGCTGGATGGTTTTATTTCGCTGCAAAGGGCTTTTTAAGTTTTCGGGGCCGGGCGCGCCGAACATCCCGCCCGTCGTCTCCGGTTCGGTGGAGATGAGCAGGAAGTCGTCGGCGTTATCGTTGGTGTCCTGCGGCACGCCGTTCGTCATCTTGCGCACGAAGGTGTACTGGCTGGTGCGCGTGTAACCGGATGGGTAGTTGATAATGCCGCGCCCCTCGCGCCAGAACATCGAGCCGCTGTTGAAGCCGACGCGGTCGAGGCGATGATCGGCGGAGATGCCGCCTCTGCCCGACGAGGTGAGGATAATGGCGCAGGCGTAACATTGGTCGCGTCTATAAGTCGTGTCGGCGGCGGCGAGTCCAGGGCCGCCGTAGTTGGAGAGCGAGTAGCGGCCGCCGCTGCTGGCGGCGAGGTAGTGGCCGCGCGCCGGGATGACGGTGCCGTTGGGGATGGAGAAGAGGAACCGCGCGCTCCCGCCCCTGCCTTCCTCGACCACGAGCCAACCCGTGCCCCCATCCGTTGACTGCACGACGAGTTCGTCATCGGAGTTGTTGTAAATTTCGATGTACTCGTCGTTGAGCGCCATCGGGGTTGAGAGGCGAAACTCGGTGATGAGCGCGCGCCCGGCTTTGCACTTGCCCGCGCCGCCCGCGCCCGCGACGGCCTGAACGTCGGCGGCCGTGATCGCGCGCCAGTAAAATTCTATTTCATCAATCTGCCCCTCGAACTCGTTACCGGGTGAACGACCCGCGCCGATGAACGGTTTTTGCGAGCCGGTTGAAATCGCGCCGGGCGCGGTGGCGGGCGTCGCGCCGTCGAGCGCGCCGTTGACGTAGAGGCGAATGTGCGAGCCGTCGTAGACGGCCGCGACGTGCGTGTAGGTGTCGGCCGAAATCGCCGCCGTGCCGTTCGCCGTATTCGCCCCGAAGGAGGCGCGCAGGTGTCCGCCGGAGAGTTCGAGGAGAAACCCGTCCGTGCCGCCCGGCGTGGCATAGTCGAAGATGCGGCCGAAGGCGACGTTCGCGGGCTTGATCCACGTTTCGATGCTGAACGCATTGACACTGGAGGGCACGGGGAAGAAGGGGACTTCCATGTAATCGTCGTCCCCGTCGAGACTGAACGCCTGACCGACCAGGCCGGGGGCGTATGTCACGCCGTTCTTCAGCGTCGCCGCCATGTTCTCCACATGGTCGTTCGGGTTGCCGTCGCCCGGAAACCACACCATCTGTCCCTTCGGCGGCTGGACGCAAGCGGAAGCCTGCGCCCGCGCGTGCCGCACGCCCGCGAGGGCGAATACGAGAGCGCACATGAACGACGTGACGAGCGTGCGAAAAATGATCTGTTTCATCGGAAACTCCCAAGGTCAGAGACAACCTGAAATTAACTGAGAGCCTGAGAGCGGCGCGGCGGCGGCGGTGGCGGCGGTAGTGCGCCCTATCAGGGAGAATCGGGGCAGGAGTTTAGCACGCATCGGCGCGATTTTCACGCAAACTTCGGCGCGCGGCGCGGGCGATGGCGACCGTCTGTTTTGCTCTCCGGGGCGCGCCGCTTGTTCCGCCCGCGCCGCGCGCACGCCGCGGCATATTTTCGCGCGGGCGAGCGGACATGCTATAAGCCTTGCGGATCGCGGAAGACGGATTTCGGAGCGCGTAGGGAAACGCGCTTTGTTCCGGTCGTCCGCCGTTTCCAATCGCATTCCGCAATTGATATGAAGCGTTACGTCATCAAACGACCGGCGGGCGCGACCGTCCTGAACGAACGTCTCGCGCGTTACCGCGAGGAACTGAACGAGGAGCAGTTCGCGGTGGCGACCGCCCCGGCGGGCGCGACGCTCGTGATCGCGGGCGCGGGGTCGGGCAAGACGCGCGTC
>DASQNL010000727.1:0-1664 GCA_035644995.1 Pyrinomonadaceae bacterium
GGGTCGAGGCGCGTCTCGACCTCGGCGATGAGCAGCCACGCTTGAGCTTTTTCCGCGCCCTCGTCGGCTCTGGCGACCGATTGCCTCGCCTCCGCGAGCACCTCCGACGCGCGTGCAATATCTTTTTTGTCGAACAGGGCGCGCGCCACCTTCGCCAGCAAGTATGCTCGTTGCCGCACGTCTGACGTGCTTGCGGCATAACGCAGAGCGGCGTCCGTGTCGCCTTTACCGCTCAAACTCGTCGCGGCTTGAAAGCGGACGAGTGAATCGAGGCCGCCGCGAAAATCGGCGTCCTTGACCTGTGTGGAAATTGACAGAGCGCGGTCGAAATCGCCTTCGCCCGTCGCCGTCGTCACGGCGCGAAAGTAGAGCAAGTCTTTCTGGAACGGGTCTTGCGCCGCCTCGGCCTGCTTCAACAAATCATCCATCCCCCTTGGCTGGTAGAGATTGTTTACCGTGTCTATGCCCGGATTTTGCGACGCTCTCCGGGCGATGATGCCGAGCAGGCTGCTAAACATCGGCGCGCGCTCAGGCTGATATTTGACGAAAAAAGGCAGCAATCGCTGTCCGAGCAAGTAGTCGGCCGGGTTCGTCGCCGAACTTTGCGCCGGAGCGGACAAGTGCAGGAAGGTATCGTAGGCGAAGTTGAGAAACTCGATTGCCTTCGCGGCTCCGGCCTGATCCGCGTCCGTATTCGGCGACGGCGCGCCGCCGAGACCCATCGTGATAAATTCGGGCAGCGCGTAAAAAGCCAGTATGTTCAGGTTGAGGGTAGACGGTTTCAGGTCGCGCCGCGCCGCCGCCATAGCGGCTTGGTAGAGTGCGTCGGCCTGTGCCGGGCTTTTTTGTCGCAGCGTCAGCAGCACGCTCAGGACTGAGGGATTGATGCCGCCGGCAAGACCGGCCGACGCCAGTTGCACGGAGCGTTCCGGGTTAGTGTCCGCAATACTGAGCGCGGCTTGCAAGTAAAGACCGTGACGCACGCCCTCGGCTGCGCCGCCGCCCGGCGCGTCAATCGTCCCACGGGTTTCCGATGGGGCTTCTATGGCCGAGTTGATCAGCTTCTCCGCAAGATTAACATCGCGCCGCGCGATCAAACTTAGAATCTCGCCTTGAAGCTCGGATAGCGGGGTGGCGGGCGCGGCGGGCGATGATGCGGAAGGAGACGGCTCCGGCCTCTCAACTTTAAGCGAGGCCGTGGCGCGAAAGGCATCTTCCAACTGCCGGCGCGCGCGCGGTTCGTCGTAGCCCCAGAGCAGGTCGGCAACCTGTGCCAGCGTCCTGAGCCTGAGCAAATCGTCCTCAAACTTCACGGCGGATTCGGACAGTTGATCAAGCGCGTACAGAGCGTCCTGCTGCACCGCCGTCAAGGAAGCGGCCGCCGTGCTCTGCGGCTTCGGACGCGAACCGGCCTGCTTTTTACCATCTCTCTTCTGCGCCGTCGCCGGCACGCCGAGCGCGACGATCAGCGCGATGCCGACCAACGCTCCATACGCCGTTTTAGTAACTCGATTCACGTCAACCCTCCCGCACATGCAGCCCTCTGCCGCCGGCTGTTTAACTACCGCCTTCCAAACGCTCTCGCAGCTATATCGGCCGAATCACGCGCGCGTGCGATTCCGCCGGTGCGCGAATGGAAGCGACGGTACGGTCGTGAGTGTAGT
>DASQNL010000728.1:0-2287 GCA_035644995.1 Pyrinomonadaceae bacterium
AGGGCGGCGCGGTCGTCACGGACGATGCCGAAGTTGCGCGGCGCGTCCGACTCCTGCGCGATCACGGCTCGGAGCAAAAATATCGGCACGACATCATCGGCTACAACTTTCGTCTCGAAGGTCTGCAAGGCGCTGTTCTGAACGTCAAACTAAAACATCTCGACAACTGGAACGATTTGCGCCGCCAACACGCCGCGCGCTTCGGCGAACTGCTCGCCGCCGCGCAAACGTCGGGCGCGCTCGCGCTCCCCGAAGAGTTGCCCTACGCGCGCCACATCTATCATCTCTACGTCGTCCAGACGAACGCGCGCGACGAGTTGCAAAAACACCTCGCGGCGGCGGGCGTCCAGACCGGCATACATTATCCCGTGCCCGTCCACCTGCAACCCGCTTACCGCTCGCTCGGCCACCGCGCGGGCGACTTCCCCGAAGCCGAACGACAGGCCGCGCGCGTCCTCTCGCTCCCGATGTTTCCGGAGTTGACGGGCGAACAGATCGCGCGCGTCGCCGAAGCGATCCGCTCCTTCGCCGGTAGTCAGTTGTCCGCCGCTCATGTTTAACTATCCCGCATGAATCAACATTCGTTTCGTCAGGCACGGTCAGTCGGCACAATACGAACAACCGACAACGGACGACTGACAACGGACCACTCTCTATGATCACCATCGGCGTCGTCGGCTGCGGCTACTGGGGGCCGAACCTCATACGCAACTTCGCGGAGAACGAACGCGCGCAACTCCGTTGGATTTGCGACACGGACGAGAAGCGTCTCGGCGCTATCGGTCGCCGCTACCCCGCTGCGCGCACCGCCGCAGACCACGCTCAACTCCTCGCCGACCCGGAACTCGATGCAGTCGTCATCGCCACGCCCGTCGCCACGCACTACGCGTTCGCGCGCACCGCGCTCGAAGCGGGCAAGCACGTTCTCATCGAAAAGCCTTTCACGACCAACAGCCGCGAGGCGCGCGAACTCGTCGCGCTCGCCGAACGGCGCGGCCTGACCCTGATGGTCGATCACACGTTCGTCTACACGGGCGCGGTGCGGCGCATCAAGGAGATCGTCGCGAGCGGCGAACTCGGCGAGTTGCTCTATTTCGACTCGGTGCGCATCAACCTCGGCCTCTTCCAGCGCGACATCAACGTCGTCTGGGATTTAGCGCCGCACGATCTCTCGATCATGGATTACCTCGTCGGGCGCGACGCCGTCGCGCTCACGGCGACGGGCAGCAGCCACATCGAAGCCGGCATCGAAAACATCGCCTACGTCATGCTGCGCTTCGCCGACTCCTTCATCGCGCACTTTCATTTCAACTGGCTCTCGCCCGTCAAAATCCGCCGCACGCTCATCGCCGGAAGCCGCAAGATGATCGTCTACGACGACATCGAGCCGACCGAGAAGGTGCGCGTCTACGACAAGGGCGTCACGACGAACCGCATCGAGTCCGACAGCGACAAAGAGGCCGCCTATCAAACGCTCGTCAGCTACCGCACGGGCGACGTGTGGGTCCCCAAGCTCGACTCGACCGAGGCGCTCACACACGTCGCCGCCGAATTTCTCGACGCCATCGCCGCGAAACGTGCGCCGCTCACGGACGGCGCGGCGGGCTTGCGCGTCGTGCGCCTGCTCGAAGCCGCGCAGGAATCAATCAATCAGGGCGGCAAATTGATCGAGTTATAAACAAGCGATGACGACACCTTCCCCGAGTATGCAAGTCCCCCTGCTCGATTTGAAACAGCAGCACGCGGCGCTGCGCGAAGAGTTGCGCGCCGCAACGACGCGCGTACTCGATTCGCAACAGTTCGTCCTGGGCGAAGAAGTGCGCCTGCTCGAAACGGAGATCGCGCGCTACTCGCAGGCCAAGCACGCCGTCGGCTGCGCGTCGGGTTCGGACGCGCTCCTGCTCGCGCTCATGGCTCTGGACATACGCGCGGGCGACGAAGTCATCACGACGCCGTTCAGTTTCTTCGCCACCGCCAGCGCGATCACGCGCGCGAATGCCACGCCCGTCTTCGTCGACATCGAGCCGCGCACCTACAACATCGACGCAGCGAAGCTGGAGGCCGCCATCACCCCGCGCACGCGCGCTCTTCTGCCCGTGCATCTCTACGGCCAGTGCGCCGCGATGGACGCGATTAACGAGATCGCCGCGCGGCACAATTTGGCGGTCATCGAAGACGCGGCGCAGGCCATCGGCGCGGAAGACGCGGGGCGGCGCGCGGGGTCTCTGGGGCGCGTCGGCTGTTTCAGTTTCTACCCGACGAAGAACCTCGGCGCGGCGGGCGATGC
>DASQNL010000729.1:0-2033 GCA_035644995.1 Pyrinomonadaceae bacterium
CCCCGTCGCCTGACGCGTCGGAGGCGGCAGGAGAAATGAGGGCGAGGAAAGCGCCGTTGCCGCGCAGCATAGAGCCTTGCGATGAGGTGAGCACGATGAAGTCGGCCTGCCGCAGCAATTTGTCGCTGATGCTTCGGAGACGGTTCGCCAGTTCCTGCGCCTGCGACTTGTCGTCCTCGACTTCAAGGAGACGATTGGCTTCCGCACGCAACTTGAGAACGATGTCTTCGATGGTCACCGAAGTCGCGGTCGGAGCGAGGTCGAGCGGCGGCGCATCGCTCGCAGCAGATTCGTGGGACAACTGTTGGTTCTGATGTTCGTCGTTGCGCAGTTGCGCGGAATGTCGCAGGGCGTACCTGAAAACCTCCTGGGTTTCAGGCGTGAACAACTCTTCGGGTATGTCGCCCGTGCCGTCGAGCGTGGGCGCTATGTCGCCGCACCGCCGGAGCCGTTCCAGCCCTTCCGTCGTGCGCGAGAGCGGCATGCCGCTCAAGTCGCTGATGTCTTTCGGCCTGACGGACGCCAGCAGGTCGTTCAGTAACTTTTTGAAATCCAGACCATGCCGCTCCTTCGAAGAACCCGCATCGACGCTCTGCGTTAACTTCTGCGCCTCCTGAATAAGAGCCACCTCGTAGAGGGTCACGGCGGAGGTGGCCTGCGCGTTCGTCTCGGCGGCGAATGAGCGTTGCGCGGCGTCCGTCGCTTCGTCATCCTCGGTCGAGAGGCTGAACACAGGCGCGCGCGCCGTCTCGCTCTGAAGCAGCGTCTGCGCCGAAATGCCTTGCTTGGTTGACGGGGCGCGGCGACGCACGCGCCCACTATTGGTCGCCGTCGCCGCGAGCAACGCATCCTCGGTAAACGGGGACGAGAAGGACGGGTTGGACGACGCCGCGACGAGTTCGCGCCAGGCCGTCCACGGCGAGTTCATGAGCAGGTTGTCGAGCACGAGGTCTGTCAAACTGTTCAGGGGAATCGTCTCGGCGAAATTCATGGCGTGACGCTGCACCAATTTCAGACCGACGCGAAGCAGAGGCGGATGCGGAAATCGCTCCGCTTCTGCTTCACTCTTGAGCTGGAGCGCGCGCACGTCGGGGTGGTCACTGATCTCTGCGGAGAGAAATCCCATCACCTCGTTGAACAGGGCGGCGGTCTCCTCGTGCTCCTTGCCCCGGCTTCCGGTTGGATAAAGGCTCGACGGGTCGTTGTGGGACTGCTCGTTGCGCGAGTCGCGCCCTGGCGAGTTGAGGGCGTAGGCGGCCAGGATGCCGAGCCAGGGGTTCTGAAACTTGCCACGAAGCAGCGCCGACATCTTCTCGCTTTTTAAAAACTGATTGCTCTTTCTGCCGTAGCGCATGATGTCGAGAACAGCTTCGGCCGCGACGGTCGTTTCGTCTTCCGGCACAAAGCCATCGCCGAGACGCGCCATGTTCAGCGTCATCAGGCGGAGCGACGGTCGCCGCCGCGTTTTGAGGAAGACCTGCGTTTGCCATCCCGGACACAGAAAGACCGCCTGGTGACGGACGCGATAATGCCGCCCGCGCCGCAGGACGTAATAGCCGGGCTTGAGTTTTGCGTTGAAGGCCAGCCATCCCGCTTTGTAGTCCTTTTCGACCGCGTCTCCGGCGAAGTCGGTGACGAGATTCCCCTCGCCGTCGAGCAGCAGCAGGCTGGCGGCGAACTTCTTATGTTCTTCCCGATCCGTCGCGCTCATAAACAGGAAGAGGCCGCTCTCGCCGCTTTTCGCGTTCGCCTCCCACGTGGTTTCGAGGCTCCATTTCCTGGCGGCCTGGGTGTACACCATGTCAGTGGTGGACGCGCCGCTCAGAGGGGCGGACGATGTGGGTTTGAGTCCCTTCCACGTCTGCCGATGGATGGTGTTGGTCTGGTTGGGGACGACGGGAATCAACTGCTGCTCGGATTTACCCTCCAGCGTGATCTCCACCTGATAGATGCCGGGGGGCAGTTTCGTCTCCGAGACATAAACGGCTGACTCGGAATCCTGCTTGACCGGCCCGACATAGGGGATGATCTGG
>DASQNL010000730.1:0-3040 GCA_035644995.1 Pyrinomonadaceae bacterium
GTCCACGCCGGAGTTTGAATGTCTTCGACGAGGCCGCCGAAACGGTCGCGCTCGGGGTAGCCGAGACGCACGGGCGCGTCGAAAACCTGCTCCGCAACCTCGACCATCCCGCCGAGCAGCGACCCGCCGCCCGTCAACACCACGCCGCTCGACAGTTGCCTGTCCCAACCCGATTCGCGTATCTCATCCGCGACGTGCATCAAGACCTCTTCGGCGCGCGGCTGCAAAATGTCGCACAAAATCTGGCGCGACAACTGGCGCGGGCCGCGCCCGCCGACCGAAGGCACTTCGACGAGTTCGCCGCGCTCCATCTCGCTCAGACCCGTGCTCGAAGCGAAACCGACCGTGCGCTTGATCTTTTCGGCTTCCGGAATCGGCGTGCGCAAGCCGAACGCGATGTCGTTCGTGAAGTGCGAGCCGCCGAGCGCGAAGACCGCCGTGTGCTGCACCGCGCCGCGCTGGTAGATGACGAGGCCGGTCGTCTCCGCGCCGATGTCTACGAGCGCCGAACCGAACTCCTTGTCCTCTTCCGTCAGAGACGCCTCGGCGGCGGCGAGTTGTTCGAGCACCATGTCGGAGACGACCAGCCCCGCGCGGTTGACGGCGTTGATAGCGTTTTGTCGCGCCGTGACGGGACTCGTCACGATATGAACTTTGACTGCCAATCTAGCGCCGATCATGCCTACGGGATCGTTGATGCCGTCCTGATCGTCGACGATGAACTCCTGCGGGAGTCGATCAACGATCTCGCGTCCCGCCGGCAGCTGAATGGCGCAGGCCGAATCAATCGCGCGGCGCACGTCGTCGGGCGTGATCTCGCGGTCGCGCCCGGAGACGGCGACGATGGCCTGACCGTTGAAGCCCATGATGTGCGAGCCCGCGAGGTTGATCGTGACTTCTTCGGCTTCGAGTCCGCTCATGCGCTCGGCGGCTTCGACCGCGTGCTTGATCGCCTCGACCGCGTTTTCGGGGTTGACGATGACGCCTTTCCGCAGGCCGCGCGCCTCCGCCTCGCCGATGCCGACGATGTCGAGCGTGCCCGACGCGTCGCCCGGCTCGCCGATGATGCACGTCACACGGCTCGTGCCGATGCTCAAGCCGACCGTGTGCGCTCCGCGTTTCGCCATTCTGGTCTCCCGTCCTCCTCTAATCAGGCACGGCCAACGCCCGCGCCGCCCCTCTTGCGTTCTCGCTCTTAGCCGCTTCGCCCGACGCGGCGCGGGCGTTCGATCCCGCCGCGCGTCGGCCCCGTCGCCGTCGTGCGCTCGCTCGTGCGCGTCGTGCCGTTCGTCTGCGACTTCTTCGACTCTTTACTCTTCGTCTCCTTTTCGGCGCGCGTGCGATTCGCAGTTTGAACCGACTGTTTCTTCGTCTCCGGCGCGCGACGGTTCGTATCAGCAACGGCGACTTTTGCAGCCGCAGTCTCAGGCGCGGCGACAACGTTATTGCTCGCGCTATCGTTTGCGTTGCCGTTCGCGCTCTCCTTCGCGTGTTCGCCCGCCGCGCCGCTGCCGCGATTGAACGCGTGTGCTTTGAAGCCGATGACGGCGCGTTTGCCCTGCGTCATGTCTATGTAGGTGATGAATGCCCCGCGCGGCGTCGCGCGTTGCTCGTCGAGCGCTTCGAGCGATTGCCTGAGCCGCTTCGTCAAATCCTCACGACCAAGCCGCACCTCGATCTGCGAATCGTCGCCCGTCAGTTGCGCCCGCACGTCGCGCAGGTCGTCCAGGTTCACTTCGCTCACGCGCGCGGCGATGCCTGCCGCCTCCCACTCGCGCGACAGTTCGAGATACTTCTCCACGCGGCGGCGGTTCTCCGTGCGCCCAGACTCCGTGCCCGACTCGTCCCAGCCGCGCATGAAAAAAGCGGGCGCGTTCTGCGCGGGCGCGACCGTGCCCGTCATCACGCCGTCGTCGTCAACCCAGACGAAGCGCCCCGCCGAAGTGCGTACGACGGCGCGCGCTGTGCGTTCCGTGATGCGCACGCGCAAGCCCGAAGGCAGCACGCGCGTGACAATCGCTTTGCGCACCCAGGGTTGGCGTTCGAGTTCCGCGCTGATCGTTTCGAGGTCGGCCTTCCACACGCCGCCCGCGCTCGCGGCGCGTCTGACCGCGGCCTTGATCTGCTCCTCCGAAGCCTGCGAGACGCCGTTCACGTCAATCGTCCGCAGTTGAAAGAACGTAGAAGAGGCGGCGCTGCGATAAGCCGTGAAGCAAACCAACGCGAGGCACACGGCGACGAGCGCCTTTCCGACGAACGGCATCCACGCGAGCGCCTTGCTCCAGGAGTTGCCCTTCGACGCCTTGCGCGCCTGCGAACCGCCGCGCCCGCCGCCCGCACCGCCGCGTTTGACGGGACGCTGCTCCGCAGCAAACTCTCCGGCGCGGCCACGGCCCCCGCCGCTCTGGCCGCCCCGACCCGCGCGCGGTGTGATGACTTGCTCTTTCAGCATCGCTACTCCTTAGAACAGTGACAAGTGACAGGTGACAGGTGACGAGTTGAAAACTTACCTCAAGTTAAAAACTCATCTTTTGCCAGCGTCGCCTTCATCTTCAACTGTGGCGTCTTGCGCCTTCATTGTCTCTCCAACTGAACCCGTCCCGTCTTCGACTGAATTTGTACCCGCCGCAAGCGCGCTGTTGCTGTTGCCGCTGCGCCACAGTTCGACCTCGTACTCCAACTCGATGCCGCGCTCGCGGCGTATGCGTTCCCTGATCTCTTCGGCGAGCGCGAACGCATCGGATGCGCGCGCGTCGTCGCCTTCGGTCACGATGAAGTTCGCGTGGACGGGCGAGACGACCGCGCCGCCGCGCTTCTCGCCCTTCATCCCCATCTCGTCGATCATGCGCCCCGTGCTCAAACCACTCCCCGGCGGGTTCTTGAAAAAACATCCGGCGGAACGCGCGCCGTGCGGCTGCGACTCCATGCGCTTGCGCTTCACTTCCGCCATCCGCTCCACGATCTTCGCCGAATCGTCGGGACGCAAACGCAGCGTCACGCCGAGCAACAACTCGCCGTCTCGGAAAGATGTGTGGCGATA
>DASQNL010000731.1:0-5299 GCA_035644995.1 Pyrinomonadaceae bacterium
GAAATTCGTGCCCTCCGGAAACACCGTGTCGAGGTGCGCGCTGACGACGAGCAGCGGGTGCAGGCTAGCCCCGCGCCGGAGCGCGATGCAGTTGCCCTCCGCGTCAATGGTCGTCTCTTTGAGTCCGCATTGGCGGAAGCGCGCCGCCAGATATTCCGCGCGCGCCTCCTCGCCGAAGGGCGGCGCGGGTATCTCGCAGATCGCCGTCTGCTCGCGCGTGATCTCGTCGGCGCGCTCCGCGAAGCGTGCAAACGCCTGCCGCACCCGCGGCGAAGCGAGCAGGTCGCGGACGATTTGTTCGGGAGCGATGGCCTTGGTGGTGGGAAACATATGACAAGTGACAGGTGACAGGTGACAGGTGACAGGTAAAAGACAAGCAGTTTTAACTTGTCACCCGTCACCTGTCACCTGTCACTTAAACCATTTGCTGCAACTCTTCTTCGCCGAGCACGCCCGATGCGCTCTTGGCGCGGTCGAAGATGCGCCCGACGCGTTCGTCGGTCGCTTCGATGCCGCGCGATTCGAGCCAGTAGACGACGTTTGATTTGCCGCTCATCGGGCCGACTTCGATCACCTGCCGCATGCCGAACAGACCGGCGGGCACGCCCGAATAGATGAGGTCGGCGAGTTCCGTGTCGCCCTTCTTGAAACTCTTGATGACCGCCGCCGCGTGCACGCCCGTCGCGGTGCGGAAGGCGTCGCGGCCGAAGACGGGATAGTTGACGGGAATCGTCCAGCCGCAACTCGATTCGGCCGCCTGACAATAGTCGCGCAGTTTGGACAGGTCGTTCGTGATCCAGCCCATCAGTTTGAGATTGACGAGGAGTTGATCCATCGGCGTGTTGCCGACGCGTTCGCCGACGCCGAGCGCGGAGCCGTGCACTTGATCCGCCCCGGCCTCAATCGCGGCGATGGAATTGATGACGCCCAAGCCCCTGTCCTGATGGCCGTGCCAGTCGAGACGAATGCCGCCGCCCTGTTCCTCAATGATGCGCTTGACGAAGCGGACGACGGCGCGCGCCCCGTCCGGCGTCGAATGTCCCACGGTGTCGCAGACGCAGACGGCGCGCGCGCCCGCGCGGATGGCCGCCGTGTAGAGCGCGCGGATGGTTTCCGGGTCGGCGCGCGTCGTGTCCTCGGTCACGTACATGACGGGCAGACCTTCGGAGACGGCGAATTTGACGGCGTCTTCGGTGAGTTGGAGCAGCTTGTCGAGCGTCCAATTTTCGGCGTAGAAGCGCACGGGCGACGAGCCGATGAAGGTGCAGGCTTCGATGGCGATGCCGGCGCGCTGCGAGATTTCGGCGATGGGGCGGATGTCGTTCTCGTGCGTGCGCGCGGCGCAGTTCGGGCGAATCTGCATGCGCTGTTCGACGATCTCGCGGGCGAGACGTTCCACTCCCGCCGCGTGCGTGCCGCCCGCGCCCGGCAGGCCGATGTCGGCCGTGTCGATCTTGAGGTCGTCCATCAGGTGCAGGAGTTCCAACTTTTTCTCGACCGAAGGCTCGCAGACGGAGGGCGATTGCAGCCCGTCGCGCAGCGTCTCGTCGTCGAACCCGATGGGGCGGCCGGGCGCGGGGTGCGACGGCGCGACCGCGTTCCAATCGTAGATCAAATCACTTGCGGGCACTTCTACTCACCTCCGTTGTACGGGAAAATTTCGCGCGTCTGATGGCGTGTTCAGGATGGTTGAATTACAACAAGGGGCGTGGGGAAAGTCAAGCAAGGCCGATCCGATATATCCGGCGGGTCGCAGGCTTTTGACTCCGCGGCCAACTCTGTTATAGCCTTCGTCGCACTTCTGGCCGTGACGAACGACGACGCATCTCCCATCCGTCAAATCCCGCTCACGCGAAGGTGTCTGCCGACTATTTTTCAAACCGGACAGGAATCATGACACGGCATGGATGAGTTTATCGCACAGGGCAACGACGAACACTTGAGCATTCTGCACCGCACCACGCCGGGCTGGATCGAGGTGATCGCCGGTTCGATGTTTTCGGGCAAGTCGGAAGAGTTGATCCGCCGCCTGCGGCGCGCCAAGATCGCGCGCCAGCGCGTGCAGGTCTTCAAGCCGGTCATCGACAACCGCTACTCGCGCGACCACATCGTCTCGCACTCCGAGATGCGCCACGAATCCGGCGTGGTCGAGACGGCCGCCGAACTCCTCGCGCAGGTGGAAGACGCGACCGACGTGGTCGGCATCGACGAAGGCCAGTTCTTCGATAACGAACTCGTCTCGGTCGCCAACCAACTCGCGCGGCGCGGCCTGCGCGTGATCATCGCCGGACTCGATCAGGATTACACCGGCCGCCCCTTCGAGCCGATGCCGCAACTCCTCGCCGTCGCCGAATACATCACCAAGACCCACGCCATCTGCGTCCGCTGCGGCCAACCCGCCAACTACTCGCAACGCATCGTCAACGTCGAGGGGCAGGTGGTCGTCGGCGCGGGCGACTCCTACGAAGCCCGCTGCCGCCGCTGCTTCGTCCCGCACGCCGACGCGCCCACTCAGTACATCGAGACGGCGGGCTGACTCCGCGCCTGAAGCTCACAAACACAACTCAGAAGCAGGTTGAGAAGTCCCGACAGGGACGATTGAGAATAGCCCGGCGATTTATCGCCGGTGAGCATGAACTTCATCGTTTCCCCCGCGCCGCGCGTTTTGTGCTATGCTTCCCCCGCCAATTCCCCTGCTACAAAATCTAACGTTCTTGCGATGTTGCCCGACAACTTACAGGAGAAGACTTTTATGCGCGCTCTGAAATTTTCCGCGACACCGGGTTTGACTCTCTTGCTCGCGCTCACCGTCACGCTCGCGGCCTGCCAGCCGCCGGCCGCTACGAACACGGCCGTCAGCACCGCGAACGCGAACGACGCGAACGCCAACGCCGCCGCGACGCCGCCGCCCGTTTCCGCCGCCTCCATCGAGACGCGCGAACCGGAGCAGTACAAGGCCACGCTCGTGTTCACCGCGACGGCCGAAGGACAGTCGAAAGCTCTCCAACTCCCCATCGACGTGGCGCGCAGCGGCGACAACCGTCGCTACGCCTTCAACAACATCCCCGTCCTCGGCCAAGTCGTCTTCCTCGACCGCGCCGACAAACGCTATCTCATCCTGCCGGGGCGCAAGCAGTACGCCGAGATCACGCCGGAGTTGATCGGCTTCGACGTGCGTTCGCTGACGCCGGGGCAGATGGTCACGGTGCTGCAACAGCAGCGCGGCGTCGAGCGCGTCGGCGAGGAACAGCGCGACGGGCGCACGGTCGTCAAGTACCGCCACGCGGCGACGGCGAAGACCACTTCGGCCGCGGGCGACGTGGTCACCGAGAGCTTCATCTACGTCGACAAAGAGACGGGGCTGCCGCTGCACGCCGACTTGACCGGGCAATCCACGGGTAACGTGCAGGGCGTCAAACGCGCCAGCCTCGTCGCCGACATGCGCGACATCCAGACGACCGTGGACGCCACGCTCTTTGATTTGCCGACGGGGCTGACGAAGTTGTCGGAGGAAGAGATCAAGCAGCAGGTGACGGCCATGGGTCAGTTCTTACAGTTTGCCCTGAGCGCGATCAATTCACGCGGCGGCGGTGGCGGCGCGCCGATGGCTCCGTCTTCAACCCCGGCGAGCGGCACGGCGTCGCCCGGCGGCGGCGGCTCCACCACCACGTCGTCTCCCACTCCATCGCCGACTCGCTGATCGAGGTACAAGAAAGAAGATGAAATACATCCTCCTGCTCCTCGTCGGCGCGCTCATCGGCGCGGCTCTGACGTTCTACATCTTCGTGGGCGCGTCGCGCATGAAACAGGCGCAGACCGGCGCGCCCCTGCAAGCGCCGGATGCCGCGGGCGACCCGCCCGGCACGGCCGTCCTCACGCTCGACGAACAATTCTTCGACACGCTGCTCTCCACCATCTTCCGCGACCTGAACGCGCCCGCCTTTCGTCTCGCCACGATGCCGAAAGAGTCTCCGATAGCGATGGCGCAACCGGCGGGCTTCAGCTTCGTGCAGGCGCAGGAGGGCGGCGGCTGCACGAATCAAGTCGTGGTGGCGCAGGAGGGCGGCGGCGTGCGCACGGGCGTGAGTCTCAAGAACGGTCAGATCGTCGCGCCGCTCGCCTTCAGCGGCAGCCGCGAGGTCTTCGGCAACTGCATGAACTTTCGCGGCGCGGCCGAAGCCAACGTCACGCTCTACTTCAAGGCCGATGAACAGACGCTCTACGGCCAGATCGAAGTGGTGAGCGTGAACCTCGAAGGCGTCTCGCCGCTCGCCAGCCCGTTCGTCACGGGCTTCGTCCAGACGGCGATCAATCAGAAGGTCAACCCGCTCGTGCTGATGCGCGGCGCGCAACTCTCCCTGAACGTCCCCGTGCAGGCCAGCAACGGCACGCTCCGGGCGCAGGCCAAAGATGTGCGCTCCGAAGTCAAAGACGGCGCGCTGCGCCTCCACGTCACCTACGACTTCTCCGGCGCGCGCGCCGCTCTGCCGGGCGCGCCGCCGCAAAGCTAGACGCCTCGCCGGCCTCGACCCGGATGCGATCTCACGGGCGCAAGTTTGAAACTGAACTTGCGTCCGTTTTCTCTTTCCCGCTGCGAGGATAATCGGTTGCGCCCGATGACGGATGAAGCGAAGCGTTGGCGGTGGGGCGTCGCGGCGGCTCTGGCTCTGGCCGCCCTCGCGCTCGTGCCGCAGTTGCACCTGTGGCGGGAACGCGGGCGCGAGTGGCACGGTTCCGCCTTCTCTTTCTTCTCCGACGAGGTCGCCTACGAGTCTTACGTCAACGCGCTCATCGCAGGCCGCCCGCGCCTGAACGACCCTTACGCCGGACGCGACGACGACGACGCGGCCGCGCCGCAAGCCGAATCGCTCTTTTCGATCCAGTTCATCCCGGCTTACGCCCTCGCGCTCCCGGCGCGCTTATCCAACTTGTCGGCCGCCGCCGTCTTTATCATTCTCTGGCCGCTGGCCGCCTTTGCCGCCACGCTCGCCCTCACGCGTTTAATCAACGCCGTCACCGCCGACGAACCGACGGCCGCCGCCCTCGCGCTCGTCGTGCTCTGCTTCTGCACCTTGCTCCAGAAGACCGTGCGCACCCTGCGCGGGCTGGAGACGGCCTACCTGCCGCTCCCTTTCTTGCGGCGATACTTACCGGCCGTCCCCTTCGCCTTCTTCTTCGTCTTCTGCCTGCTCGTCTGGCGCGCGCTCGCCACGGACGACCGGCGCGCCTCGCTCGCCAACGCCTGCTTCGCCGGACTCACCTTCGCCTTGCTCGTCTATTCCTATTTTTACCTTTGGAC
>DASQNL010000732.1:0-2504 GCA_035644995.1 Pyrinomonadaceae bacterium
AAGCGTCTTTCGTCGCCGGGACGACGGCGGGCAGGGGCTTCACCGGGGTGATGCTTGAGAGCGAGGCGGTGCTCGGCAGCGCGACGCCGGGCAGCACGAGACTGTCGGCAGCTTCGACCTTGGCCGCCCCGGCGTGATTGGCGGCGGGCGCGAGCAGGGAGGCCGGCCTTCTGGCGCCCGCCGTCAACATGGCGGCGCGGCGACGGCGGCGTTCGGCGGCGACGGCGCGTTGGCGTCGGAGACGCGCGCGGTAACGTCGCCACCAGGCGCGAGAGTGGCGGCGCGCGTAGCGGCCTTGGTGGCGACGGGAAGCGGAGGGGCGCGAACCCCAGTGCGCCAGCGAGTCTGAGAGCGGCAGCGTGGCGGCCACCGTGCACATGATAAGGATGGTTAAAACTATGGCGCGCAAAAACATGATGAACCTCTTTTTAAGCGACCGTCTCGCGCACGACTTCTTCGATAGTGGTCACGCCGTTTCTGATCTTCACTAAACCCGACGAGCGCAAAGTGAGCATGCCGTTCTCGACAGCCCGCTTGCGCAGTTCCAGCGCGGACGCGCCGATCAGGATCAACTCGCGGATGTCGTCCGTGATCTCCATCACTTCGTAGAGACCGACGCGCCCCTTGTACCCGGTGTTGTTACACTTCCCGCAGCCCCTGCCTTTGTAAATCTTCACGTCGCGCGCTTCTTCGGCCGTGAAGCCGATTTCGACGAGCGCTTCGGCGGGCGTGGGCACGACTTCTTTGCATTCCACGCAGACGCGGCGGATGAGCCGCTGCGCCTGTATCAAGTTGACGGAGGTGGCGACGAGGAAAGGCTCGATGCCCATGTTCATGAGGCGCGAGATGGTGGAGGGCGCGTCGTTGGTGTGCAGGGTGGAGAGGACGAGGTGGCCTGTGAGCGCGGCCTTGATGGCGATCTCGGCGGTCTCGAAGTCGCGGATTTCGCCGACGAGGACGATGTTCGGGTCTTGCCGGAGGAACGAGCGGAGCGCGGCGGCGAAGTTCAAACCGATCTGCTCTTTCATCTGCACCTGATTGATGCCCATGAGGTTGAACTCGACCGGGTCTTCCGCCGTCATGATGTTCGTCTCGGTCGTGTTCAGAGACTGGAGGGCGGAGTAGAGCGTGTTGGTTTTGCCCGAACCCGTGGGGCCGGTGACCAGCACCATGCCGTAGGGGCGTTCGATGTTGCGCTTGAACTTGACGAGCGACTCCGGCTCGAAGCCGAGCTTCGTCATGTCGAGCATCAGCTTCTCTTTATCGAGCAGACGCATCACGACTTTTTCGCCGAACAGCGTCGGCAAGGTCGAGACGCGGAAGTCCAACTCGCGCGAACGACCCTCGCTGCGCAGCTTGATCTTGATGCGCCCGTCCTGCGGCAGGCGTTTCTCCGAAATGTCGAGCTTCGACATGATCTTGATGCGGGAGATGAGCGCGTCGCGCAGGCGAAGGGGCGGGTGCATCACGTCGTAGAGCACGCCGTCGATGCGGAAGCGGATGCGCATCTCTTTCTCGTAAGGCTCGATGTGAATGTCGGAAGCCCCGCGTTGCAGCGCGTCCACGAGCAAGACGTTGACGAGACGCACGACGGGCGCGTCCTCGCTCATGCGCGCCAGGCTCGACACGTCGATCTCGTCGTCCTCGTCTATGACCTCAACGTCTTCGCTGGCCTCCTGGTCGAAGTCCAACTGGGCGAGCGAAACCGTGTCGGACGCCATGGCAAAACCGTTGCCGTTACCGTTGCCGTGAGCGTGCCCGTTGCCGTTCGTCCCGGCCAGCGTCGCTTCCACCATGCTCGCCAGTTCGATCTCGCGCGAGCCGCCGTAATACTGCTCGATGGCCTCCTGCACGCCCGCTTCCGAGACGACGACCGGCTCGATGTTCAAGCCCGTCATAAACTTGATGTCGTCCATCGCGAAGACGTTCGTGGGGTCTACCATCGCCAGCGTCAGGGTCGCCCCGACGCGCGAGAGCGGCAGCACCGAGTATTTATCGGCCACTTCGCGCGGAATCAGGCGGATGACCGCGGCATCAACGTCGAACAGGTCGAGGTTGACGCTCGGCACGCCGTACTGGCGCGATAAAACGGCCGTCACCATGTCGTCGGAGACCAGACCGAGTTTGACGAGATTGAAACCGAGCCGCCCGCCGTGTTCGCGCTGATAGTCGAGCGCTTCACGTAGTTGCTGCGGCGTCAGAATGTTTTCGCGGACGAGTATTTCGCCTAGTTTAGCTGACATTTCTTGACAGTTTCCAGTGGAATCGGACGCTGCTGGGGAAGAACTTGCGACGGGGCAGGCACTTAACAGATTATTCGGACAAGGGATTTGCACACGATGCGCGTGCGTTTTGTCTTAAGGCAACGATGATAAACATCGTTGGCAAAGTCATGTTAGCGGACATCCGGCGTAGCTGTCAAGATGAATATGCGCCGCCGCGCTACGAGGCTCAGGGGGACGAGATAAGCTGCGCTTTTACAGTGGTTTCCGGGAAATGGGGGA
>DASQNL010000733.1:0-3677 GCA_035644995.1 Pyrinomonadaceae bacterium
GGCGCAGTATAGCAAAGGCCGCACGGAATTTTAATTTCGAGCGGCGTCCGGTCGAGCGGAGGCAATATTCTGCCCGCGCCCGCCCGCGCGCGGGGCGCGCCGTTGAAACCTTTGCGGTTCACGCGTCGTTGAAACTTTCGCGGTTCAAAAGTATCTTATGACCGAAATTTGAGAGTTGTCCGGCAACACGCGTTCAGTAAACTGCGCCACAACTACCGCCCGAACGGAGGCAACACGATGTCTAAACGCGGCATACCTTTCATCGCGCTCGGAACGGCCTTTCTGGGAATCGGCATGACCGGCCAGCGGACTTTCCTCTACGTCGGGATCGCTTTCCTCATCATCGGGCTGGTCGCGCTCACAGGCAAAACGCGCCGCTGAGGCCGCGCGCCCCCCGTCCCGCTCGACGACGGCTCCATCACCCACGCGCCTCGTGCGACCGAGGCGTCGCGCCACGGCGGCTGCCCGAAGGAAACTTGCTTAGGGTGTCTGAAATGAAAAAAGCCAAGCCCGACATACGACTGATCACGCGACTCGTTCCGGCGGACGGCAACCTCGTGCAGGGGCAGTCGGAGTTGGCGATTGACCCGAACCTCGCGCGGGCGGCGGGTGAAATAATCGCCGCGAGCCAGAATCATTACAGCCCGGCCGAAGGGGCGCACGAGTTGCGGCGCGCCGTGGCCGACAAGATCAAGACGTTCAACGGCATCGAGGTTGACCCCGACGCCAGCCCGCTCGAACTAATCATTACGCCCGGCGCGACGGGCGGTCTCGTCGCCATCGCCGATGCCTATCTCAAAGATTCCGCCGCCCTCATCTTCGAGCCTTACTATCCTTATCACCGCCGCATCATCGAAGAACTCGGCGGCCGCGCGGAGGTCTTCGAGTTGGCGGGAGAGACGCTCGAATTCGACCGCGACGAATTGCGCGCGCGTTGCCGGGAGTTGAAAGCGCGCCGCGAGTTTCCGTTGCGCGCGATCATCATCTGCACGCCCGTCAACCCGACGGGCAAAGTGTTCACGCGCGCCGAACTCACGGCGATTGCGGAAGTCTGTCAGGAGTTCGATCTCCTCTGCATCTCCGACGAAGTTTACGAGCACTACGTGACGGGCGCGCCGCAGCCCCACCTCTCCATCGCCGCTTTCGCCGGGATGCGCGAGCGCACCCTGACGGTCAATTCCTTTTCCAAGTCTTGGAACATCTCCGGCTGGCGGCTCGGTTACGCCTACGGCGACGCCAAACTCGTCGCGCCGCTCAACAACGCCAACAACGTCTTTTACGTCTGCTCGCCGACGCCGCTGCAAAAAGCACTCGCCGAGGTGTTGATGTCCGACCCGGATTACTACGCGCGTCTCGGCGAACGCTTCGCGGCCAAACGCGCGCGCGCCGTGGGCGTGCTGGAAGAGTTGGGTTTTCGGAGCTACGATTCCGGCTCCACCTTTTACGTCTGGGCGCGCATCCCCGAACGGTACCCCGATGCGATGCGGCTCAACGAGCAATTGATCGCCGAGGCGGGCGTCGCGGCCGTACCCGGCAACGCCTTCGCCGACAGCGGCCGCTGGGACAAGTACATGCGCCTCTGCATCGCGCGCGAAGAACACATCCTCGACGCCGCGCTCGGCAAGCTGCACGGCGCGCTCACGCGCGGGCTGAATATCTAGGGAGCGCGGTCGGGCGCGCGCGTGGTCGCACAAGCGGAAAGGCCGTCCCCGATGTCGGTTAAGAATTGGCGCATCCTGATCTTGCTGCCGTGGCTCGCCCTGCCGCTCACGCTCGGCTGTTACGCCGTCCTGTGGTCGCGCCTCCCGGCCACGCTCGCCGTCCAGTTCGACTCGTCCGGCGCGGTCACAAATTCGCTCGGCCGCACGCCTTCGCTCTTGCTCGACGCAGCCCTCCTGTTATTCGTCCTCGGTCAATTCACGTTCAGGTTGTGGAGACGCGACGGGCGCGAACTGCGGTCGGTCGTCGTGGCCTATTACGGGGCGGTCATCTTCATCACGACGATCTTTCTGGCAATCCTCAAATACAACCTGTGAAGCGCGTCGGCGGCGCGCACGCCCTCGCGTCGGCGCGGAGCGAGGGGCGTTCCGGCGCGGCGGCGGCCGGCCGTCCCGCACTGCCGGGTGGCGCAAACTCCGCGATTCTTTTATCGTAGTTGCGCGATGATTCAAGGGGAGACGATTCGATGCGCAAACTAAACGAACTTCCGTTCGACAACACCTACGCGCGACTGCCCGCCGCTTTCTACTCCAAAGTCAGTCCCACGGCGTTGCTCGCTCCGCATCTCGTCAGTTTCAACCGAGCGGCGGCCGAGTTGATCGATCTCGACCCGCGCGAGGCGGAGCGTCCGGAGTTTGTCGAATACTTCGGCGGCGGCCGCACGCTGCCCGGCGCGGAGCCGCTGGCGATGTTGTACGCGGGGCACCAGTTCGGCAGTTACGTGCCGCAACTCGGCGACGGGCGCGCCATCCTGCTCGGCGAGGTGAGGAACGCGCGGGGCGCGAAGTGGGATTTGCATTTGAAGGGCGCGGGGCAGACGCCTTACTCGCGCGGCTTCGACGGGCGCGCCGTCCTGCGCTCGACCATCCGCGAATACCTGTGCGGCGAGGCGATGCACGCGCTCGGCATCCCTTCGAGCCGCGCCCTCTGCATCATCGGGAGCGACGAGCCGGTCAGGCGCGAGAGGTGGGAGACGGGAGCCACGCTCGTGCGCATGAGCGAGAGCCATGTGCGCTTCGGCACGTTTGAGGTCTTCTACTACCGGAAGCAGCCCGAACGCGTCCGCGAGTTGGCGGACTATGTGATCGCCAATCACTTTCCCGAACTCGCCGGGGCGGCCGACAAGTACCGGCAGTTTCTGGCCGACGTGGCGCGGCGCACGGCGCGGCTCATCGCCAAGTGGCAGGCGGTCGGCTTCGCGCACGGCGTGATGAACACGGATAACATGTCCATTCTCGGCCTCACGCTCGACTATGGGCCGTTCGGCTTCCTCGACGACTATCACGCCGCGTTCGTCTGCAACCACTCGGACTACTCCGGCCGCTACGCCTTCAACCAACAGCCCGCCGTCGGCCTCTGGAACGTCAGCCGCCTCGCGCAGTCGCTCGTTAATCTGATCACGGTGGAAGAAGCGACGGCCGCGCTCGACCTCTACCAGCCCGCCTTCGCCGCGCACTACGGAGAATTGATGCGCGCCAAGTTGGGCTTGACCACGGAGGCCGACGAGGACGCGGAATTGCTCCTCGGCCTGCTCGACATCCTCGAAGCGAACGGCGTTGACTACACGAACTTTTTCCGCCGCCTCGGCAACTTCCGGACGGCGCATGATGCCCGCCACGATCACTTGCGCGACATGTTCGTCGAGCCTGCGGCCTTCGATGCGTGGGCGGCGCGTTACCGCGCGCGCCTGCTCGCGGAGCCGGGCGAAGAGGCCGCGCGCAAGCGTCGCATGGACGAAGTCAATCCGCAGTACATCCTGCGCAACTATCTCGCGGAGAACGCCATCGTCGCGGCGACCGAGCGGCGCGACTACACGGAGCTTGAACGGCTGCTCGAAGTGTTGCGCGCTCCCTTTACGGAGCAGCCCGGAAGGGAAGGCTACGCCGAATCGCCGCCCGATTGGGGCAAGCGTCTCGCGGTCAGTTGCTCATCATAGACGCGCCGCCCGTCATCGCTTG
>DASQNL010000734.1:0-4613 GCA_035644995.1 Pyrinomonadaceae bacterium
CCCGCGCGCGTCTGGGCTTATCACATCGGCGGCTATCAGGTGGTCAAAAAATGGCTCAGCTACCGCGAACGCGAAGTGCTCGGCCGCGACCTCACGCTCGCCGAATCTGCGGAGGTGCGCGACATGTTGCGCCGCATCGCCGCGCTGCTCCTGCTCGAACCCGCCCTCGATGCCAACTACGCGAACGTCAAGGGAGCCGCCTACGCGTGGCCGGCGGAGAGCGTCGCTTAAAGCGTGCGCCCGCCCGCTCGTGAGCGAGGGCGTCCGTTTGATCGCCGGTCGCGCTATGCCGCTCTCCAGAACGCTCCCGCCGCGCAGGCGCGCGGGGCGCGCGGAGAGTTGAACGGCACGCGCGCGCACCCCGCGCCATCGACGGGAAGCGGGCGCGGGGCGAGTTAGAGCGCGCGAGGCTCAGAGCGGAAGCGCGAAAGGGGCGCGGAAGAGTTGCATATTCGGCAACTCTCCCGCGCCCCTTATGTGTCGCTCCGCGTCGGAGTTTAGAAGCTGTTTGAAAAGTAACTCTGTTCTTGTCCCGCAGGGACGATTGATTAGTGGAATTTTCAATCGTCTCTAACGGCACTCAAACTTCATCCCGACACCTGATCCCCGGCGATAAATCGACGGGCTATTCTCAATCGTCCCTCAAGGGACTTTTCACACAACCTCCCGCTATCCGCCGCCCTATCTGGTCGAAGCCGTCTGTTGCGCGTGGCGCGCGTTCTGTTCGTCGAGCCAGCGTTTGAGGGGGGCGAAGTAGTCGATGATGGCGGTGGCGTCCATCTTGTCTTCGCCGGTGAGAGCCTTCAGGGCTTCCGGCCACGGGCGGCTCTGCCCCATGGCGAGCATCTGTTTGAGTTTCGCGCCCGCCTGTTTGTTGCCGTAGATCGAGCAGCGGTTGAGCGGCCCCTTGAAGCCCGCCTCGCGGCAGAGCGCGCGGTGAAACTGGAACTGGAGGATGGCGGCGAGGAAGTAGCGCGCGTAGGGCGTGTTGGCCGGAACGTGATACTTCGCGCCCGCGTCGAAATCGGCCTCGCTGCGCGGGGCGGGCGGCGCGATGCCCTGATACTTCGTGCGTAATTCCCACCACGCGCGGTTGTAATTCTCCGGCGTCACTTCGCCCGAAAACACCTTCCAACGCCACTGGTCAACCAGATAGCCGAACGGCAGGAAGGCCACCTTGTCGAGCGCGAGACGCAGGAGCAGCCCTGTGTCCGCGCTCTCGTCCGGCACTTGGTCGATCAAGTTGATCTTCTTCAAATACTCCGGCGTGACGGAGAGAGCCACGGCGTCGCCGATGGCCTCGTGGAAGCCGTCGTTCGCGCTGCCCTGATACAGCGTCGGCTGCGGCGCGTAGGCCAACTGGTAATAGTTGTGGCCGAGTTCGTGGTGGACGACCGAGAAGTCTTCCGCCGTGATCTTGATGCACATCTTGAGCCGCACGTCTTTTTGCGAGTCGACATCCCACGCGCTCGCGTGGCAGACCACTTCCCTGTCCCGCGGTTTGACGAATAACGAACGCTCCCAGAAAGTCTGCGGCAGCGGGTCGAGTCCGAGCGACGTGAAGAAGCCCTCGCCGTAACGCACCATCTGTTTGGCGTCCGTCTTCTTCTCGACGAGTATCTTGGTGAGGTCGTATCCGGCGTCGCTGCGCTCAGGCTTGAGCAGCGGGTAGATGTTGCTCCACGTCTGGCTCCACATGTTGCCCAGCAGGTGCGCCGGGATCGGCTGGTTCTCCGGCACGAGTTGCTTGCCGTACTTTTCCGAGAGCTTCCAGCGCGTGTAGGTGTAGAGCGAATCGTAGAGCGGTTTGACTTGCAGCCAGAGCCGCTCCATCTCGGCGGCAAACTCGTCGGGCGGCATGTCGTAGTTGGAACGCCACAACGCGCCCAAATCCTTGAAGCCCATCTCGCGCGCGCCCTTGTTGCCTAAGACGACGAAGCGCGCGTACTTATCTTTGAAGGGCGGCGAGATGGCGTGCCAGCCGAGCCAGATGCGTTTCAACTCCTCCGGGTCGCGGCTTTCGGCGAGGATGGGTTCCATCTCTTGCAGCGTCAGGCATTTTCCCTGCGCGCCCTCCGGGCAATACTTGCCCTTGCCGTAATCGCTCGACAGCGAGGCCGTGATCTTCGTCAACTCGTCGCGCTCGGCCGCGTTCGACGGCGCGGGCACGGTCAAGGCCAGTTTCAACAGTTTCAGCTTGCGCGTCGTGTCGGCCGGGAGTTTGAGGCCGTCGAAGCGCGTCGCCTGCTCGGCCAGTTGCGTGACGGCGGCGGTCAAGTCGTTGTTCGCCTCGGCGGCCAGAGCCTCCGTGTCGTCCGTGATGAAGTTCTCTTGAATCCAACTCGCGCGCGCGACTTTGAGGTTGAGTTCCGTGAGCCGCTGCTCGGCGTGGGCGACGAACTGAGCGGCCTCGGCCGCGGTCGCCCTGCCCGCCGCCGTCTTTCGCGTCCCGGCCGGACGCGCCGCCGCGCCGCCCTTCGAGGCGGCCGTCTTCTGCGCGAACGCCGCGCCGTGCGACAATAAAATTAACGACAACACTACGGCGACGCCGCTTGTCAGCCGCGCCGACCCGTCAGACACTTTCATACACTACCTCCAAAATCGGGCTAACCCGTTTGCGATTCGACTGGTAAAATTTGAGGGGAGTTGCCGGAGCCATTTTAACGCCGATCTCAGTCCGCGACATAGCGCGGGCGGCCACTCTCCCGGCCTGAGATGCCTGCGGGACGAAATCTCTATCTAACCGATGCGCTCTGGCTTTGCGCGCGGGTTAACGGAAGCGTCTCCCGCAACGTCTTTAGAGGCGCGCCCGGATTCCTTTTCGGCCACCTAATTTCAACCGTCGGGAGAATATCCAGAATGAGACGAACGCCGCTTTGCATTCCGCCATCGCCGCCGCTCGCGCCGCGTGCGTTACGGGTGCGCCCGTGCCCGCCGCCGCCGCCGCTGCCGCTGCTGCTCCTCCTCCTCATCCTCCTGCCCGCGCCTTTAATTCGCGCCCAACCGAACGCGCCGCTGCCCGCCGAGAAGATCAAATTGATCGAGGCGGCCGTCGCCGCCGAGATGTCCCGACAGAACATCGCGGGACTCTCCCTCGCCGTCGTCACGGACAATCAACTGCGCTGGTCGAATGGTTACGGTTTCGCCGATCTGGAGAATTACGTTCCCGCGAAGGCCGCGACCGTCTACCGCCTCGCCTCCATCTCGAAATCCGTCACGGCGGTCGCCGTCATGCAACTGGCCGAGCGCGGCCAGCTCGACCTCGACGCCCCCGTGCAAAAATACTGTCCCGCCTTCCCCGAAAAGCAGTGGCCTCTCACCTCGCGCCAGATACTCGCCCACCTGAGCGGCATTCGCCACTACAAGAGCGAGGAAGAATACGCCGGCACGCGCCGCTATGAGAGCATCGCGGCGGGCTTGGAGATGTTCAAAAACGAGCCGCTGCTGCACGAGCCGGGCGCGAAATACACTTACACCACCTTCGGCTACTCCGTGCTCGGCTGCGCCCTCGAAGGCGCGTCCGGGCAGAAATTCTCCGATTTCGTGCGCGCCAACGTTTTCCAGCCGGCCGGGATGGACAGGATGCGCGTTGACGACATCAACGCGCTCATCTTCAATCGCGCGCAAGGCTACCGCCGCACCAAAACGGGCGAACTACGTAACTCCGACCTCGCCGATAACAGTTACAAACTCCCCGGCGGCGGTTTAGTTTCCACGGTCGAAGACTTGGCGAAATTCGCCATCGCCGTGCACACCGACAAGCTGCTCAAAAAAGAGACGACCGAACGGATGCTCACGAGCCAGAAGACGCGCGACGGCAAGGAGACGAATTACGGGCTGGGCTGGAGCGTGCAGGTTCAGGACGGGCAAAAAATCGTCGGGCACTCTGGCGCGCAGCAGCGCGTCAGCACTTACCTGCACATGATCCCGGCGCGCAATTTCGCCGTCGCGCTGATGGTGAACGTCGAAGACACGCGGCTGAGGTCGCTCGCCGAGCGCATCGCGGAGATCGTGTTGAAGTGAAGCGCGGTGGGGAAACGGATGTCTGCCGCTATCTGCCGGTGTCTGCGGATGTCTGCGGAGGTATCGGGCGGGGCTTTCATAAATTCGACGCGCGCGAGCCGGTTCAGTCGCTAAAACGCTCGCGGAAATCCTTCGCGCGGCGGCGCAGGATGAGCCAGTCGTCGAAGATTTCCGGCTGCCGCAACCAGACCGTGAACCACTCGGCGATCTCCTCTTTCTCCGCGCGCTTGCGCTCGTTCACCGAAGCATTGCGCGCGATCATCTGCGCGCGCTGTTTGCCTTTCAAGACCGTCTCCCGCACGCGGCGCAAGCCTTCCTTGTCCTGCTTGCGCTCGAACTGGCGGCGCAAATTGTCCAGACGCTTGATCGAGGCGGCGGCCTCCTCGAAATCGGAGAACTTCAGGACGTTGCGAAACATGGCGTCGTAAGGGTCTGCGCTGCGCCAGCGCGCGTCCATCTCCAACACCTCGGCGTGGCGCAACTCCGCGCCCTCGTCGGCGAGCAGGCGCGCCACGCTCGCCGGACTCTGCTCCGCGCCCTCGCCGAAACGCGCGCGCACCGCCCCGGCAATCGTCTCCAACTCGCGCGCC
>DASQNL010000735.1:0-5932 GCA_035644995.1 Pyrinomonadaceae bacterium
GGCACGACGATGATGAAAGGCAAATTCGGCGTCAAGTAAGCGAACGCGCGCAGGCGTCGGGGCAGGGACGCGCCGCGCGCGGCGGGCACAGGCGTCGCGGATTAAAACGGAAAGCGTGGCCGCGCAAGTTGGGCGGCCACGCTTTTCTCATCCCTCTCTCCCGCGCCTTGCTCACGTACTTTTCAGGGCGCGCTGTCTCCGGGGACGGGTTCGATGCGTTGCGGCAGTTGCGATGTGTGGATGTCTTCTTCGGGGACGGCGGAGAGCAGGTTGCGGTAGAGTTCGGGCATTGATTTGACGCGCCCGTTGCCGTCCGTGACGACGTGGCCGGTTTCGCCCTCGGCGATGATCAGTTCGTCCGAGGCGCGCAGGATTTCGTAGCCGAAGCGGACGGAGCGGCGGCGTAGTTCGGTGATGTGCGTGCGCACGATCAGTTCGTCGTCATAGAAGGCCGGGGCTTTATAGCGGCAGTAGCTTTCGGCGACGACGAGGAAGGCGTCGGAGTTTTCTTCCATTTCGCGGTAGGCGAAACCGCGCGCGCGACAGAACTCGGTGCGACCGATTTCAAACCAGACGAGATAGTTGGCGTGATAGACGACGCCCATCCTGTCCGTCTCCGCATAGCGCACGCGCACGCTTGTCTCGTGCCACACGTCGAACAGAGGATCGTCCAAAGCAGTTTCCGCCATCATAAAAGCCTCCCGCTCGATTGCCCTCCGCCGGAGAGCCATCTACACTACCGAAATGAGCCGCGCGTCTGCGGACTATAGAAGCGAAAGGTGAGAGATGTCAAAGAGAAATAAGTCGGGGTGGTTGAGAGCGGGGGTCGCCCTCGTCGTCGCGTTTGAGTTCACGATAGGTCTGTGGTCGGCGGGCGCGCCGCACGCCTCGGCGCAGGTCGCCGCGCCGCAAAGACCGGCCACGGCGACCGTCAACCCGCGCAGCGCGAGCGTGGCGGCGGCCACCGCCGAAGTCTTGAAAGAGACGGGCGAGATCAGGAAACTCGAAGTGCTGCGCCCGGTCAAGAGCGGGGCGCAATCGCGCGCCGAGATCGAGCGCATGCTGGTGCGCAACCTCGACGAACAATCGACGCCCGCCGAACTCCACGCCAGCGAACTCGCGCTCAAGAAGTTGGGACTCGTGCCCGCCAACTTCGCCATGCGCTCCTTCCTGATCGAACTGCTCACCGAACAGGTGGCGGGCTACTACGACCCGAAGACGCAGGAGTTCTACCTCGCCGACTGGATCGACCTCGACGGCCAGCAGCCCGTCATCGCGCACGAACTCACGCACGCTCTCCAAGACCAGCACTTCAACCTGCGCCGCCTCGAAGATTGGCCGAAAGGCGACTCCGACGCCGAACTCGCCGCGCACGCCCTCGTCGAAGGCGACGCCACGCTCGTGATGACCTTCTACGTGATGCGCGATTTGAAGCGCGTCGCGGCGATGATGAAATCGATGGGCGCGGCGGGCGCGGCCTCCGAAAAGATCGAGCGCGCGCCGCGCGTCCTGCGCGATTCGCTCATCTTTCCCTACAAGCAGGGCATGGAGTGGACATCGCAAGTTTACCGGCGCGGCGGCTGGCCGCTCGTCTCCGAAGCCTACAAAAATCTGCCGCAGTCAACCGAACAAATCCTGCACCCCGAAAAATATTTCGCGCGCGAAGCGCCCGTGAAGGTCAGCGTGCCGGACATCGCCGGGCTGCTCGGCAGAGGTTGGGCGCGGCTCGACTACGATGTGAACGGCGAGTGGAGCTATTTCCAAATCCTCGACGAGTATCTGCGCGCGGAGAAAGAGTCGCAGCAGGCCGTGGCGGGTTGGGGCGGCGACCGCTTCGCGCTCTACGAACATCGCGCCACGCGGCAAGTCTTGCTCGCTCAACTCACGGCCTGGGATACCGAACAGGACGCCGTCGAGTTTTTCGACGCCTACGTCAAACGCACCGGGCGTCGCTACAAGGACGCCGTCGCCGACACGCGTCAAAGCGTCCCCGTCGGGACGCGCCGCGTCTGGCGCACGCCGGGCGAGGGAATGATCGTGATGGAACGACAAGGGGCGCGCGTCTGTATCCTCGAAGGCGTGCCGGGGAAGGCCAATGCGGGCGCGTTGTTGAAAAAGATTCTGGAAACTCCGTGAGGCCGAAAAACTCCGTCTCGCCCGACGCCTTGCCCGCACGTGTCGTCGCATAACAGGCGCGTTGTCTCGCGTCGCGCTCCTATGTTATGTTGAGGCATCTTTGACGATCAAAAATTTAAGCAGGAAATAAACGCCGCCGGGTTGCGCCTGACAGGCGCACGCCCGCGCGGCCGCGTGTCGAGATGAAGTCAGAACCACTATCTTCCGCCGGCGTTACGGGCAAGCGCACGCGCATGCGCGAACTGGTCGAGGAGTACGAACGCCTCGCGGCCAAACTTGAGCGCGGCGGCGGCGCCGATAAGATCGAGCGTCAGCATAGCCAGGGCAAACTCACCGCGCGCGAAAGGCTCGCGCTCCTGTTAGACCCCGGCGCATACAAGCAGGAGATCGGCCTGCTCGTCGCCTATGACGAGTACAAGGGCGGCGCACCGGCGGCGGGCGTGGTCACGGTCGTGGGACGCGTCCGGGGGCGCGAGTGCGTCGTCGTCGCCAACGACGCGACGGTGAAGGCCGGTTCGTGGTGGCCGGAGACGATCAAGAAAATCTTGCGCGCGCAGGAGATCGCGATGCGCTCGCGCGTGCCGATCATTTATCTGGTGGATTCGGCGGGCGTGAATCTGCCCTATCAGGGCGGCGTCTTCCCCGGCCAGTACGGCGCGGCGCGCATCTTCTATTACAACTCGATCATGCGTCGCTATTTGCACGTCCCGCAAATCTCGGCCGTGATGGGGCCGTGCGTGGCGGGCGGCGCATACCTGCCCGCGCTCTCCGACATCATCGTGATGGTCGAAGGCACTTCGTTCATGGGACTCGGCGGCGCGAACCTCGTCAAAGGCGCGACCGGCCAGACCATCGACAACGAGACGCTCGGCGGCGCGCGCACGCACAATGAGATTTCCGGCGTCGCGCATTACCGCGTGGCGAGCGATGAAGAATGCCTCTTGAAGATCAGGGAGTTCGTCTCCGAACTTCCCGCCGCCCAGGCCTCGCGCGCTCTCTCCGTTGCCGGGGACGCGGCGGAGGCAGAGGCGGCGCGCCCGGCGGAAGAACTCTACAACCTCATCCCCGAAGATCATCGCCAGCCCTATGACGCGCGCGGCGTGCTCCAGTGCATCATTGACGACGGACAGTGGGACGAGTTTCAGGCCGACTACGCGCGCGAGATGATCACGGGGCACGCGCGCATTCGCGGCATTCAGGTCGGCGTGATTGCGAACAGCCGCGGCATGTTTCGCGCGGCGGGCGGCGGCCAGCCGAAGTTCGGCGGCATCATCTACACGGAGTCGGCCGAGAAGGTCGCTTACTTCATCGAAGTGTGCAATCGACACCGCACGCCGCTCGTCTTCATCCAGGACGTGTCCGGCTTCATGATCGGCGCGGAGGCGGAACATTCGGGCATCATCCGCGCGGGCGCGCGCTTCGTCGAGGCGATGGCGACGGCGTCCGTGCCGAAGATCGTGCTCACCATCAACCATGCGTCCGGCGCGGGCTACTACGCGATGGCGGGGCAGGGCTTCGACCCCGATTTCATCTTCAGTTGGCCGACGGGACGCATGGGCGTGATGGAAGGCGACTCGGCCGTGCAGGCTCTCTTCGGCACGCAACTCGACAAGCTGAAGCGCGAAGGCGCGGAGCCGGACGAGGCTTTGCAAGCGGAGATGGCGCGCGTGCGTGAGGATTACGACCGGCAGTTGGACGCCAAACACGCCGCCGCGCGCGGGTTCGTCGATGCGGTCATTACGCCGGAGCAGACGCGCGACGCGCTGGAGTTGGCCTTGCGCGTGAGCGCGAACTACGACGGGGCGCATCTCGGCCACTTCGTCCTGCCGCCCACGCTCGCTTGAAGAACTAAAGAGTTCCGCGCCCTCGTGCCCGTCTGCACGATTTTTCGTGCAACAGGTTTCATCTTGTGAGAAACTACGGGCAAAGTTAGCAGTTTAACCGGAACAGTTTTCATCCCCCGCGCTAAACCGGCCGGAAGGGCGCGAAACGCGTCGAGCGACCAACGCGCGGGCGCGGGTGCGGTCGCCGGTCGGCGAGTTCTTTGACGGCGATTCCCGGCGTTCGGCCGAGGCGAGAATGAAGCCGAACGCGGGGAGGAAACCGGCAGCATTGGCGTCTTACGAAAACGCTTAGCCGTCGCCCCACAGCGAGGCGCGACGCGATATTCCAACGGAGGATGAGGTCACTATGAAGAGAACCATCACAGGCAAATTGATCTGTCTCTTAGTCCTGTTCGTCGCGACTGTTTTCATCGGCGCGGAGTTGCCCGCATCGGCGCAGAACAGCAACAGCGGCACGACCGGCGACACCATGATGCAGAACTCGAACGGCGGCAGCATGACCCGGAGCCGGGGACGCCGCCGCGCGCGTCGTCAAGCGCGCCGCGCGCGCCGCCGCGCACGCAGCAACGCCGCCACGACCGTCCAGACGCCCGCCGACGCGAACGCCGACATGTCCGGCGACACGTCGGGCGACACGTCCGCGCCGCAAGACACGAACATGAGCACCTCCGGCGGCGGGCAGGGCGGCAGCATGCCCGGCATGGGCACGTTCGGCGACGTGGCCGACCTGTCCGGCACCTATACCGGCACGATCAATTACGCCGAGGGCGGCATGACGGGCGAAGCGACGTTGACCCTCACGGGCAACACGTTCACGATCACGGCCGGTTCGGCGACGGCGAGCGGCACGCTCAGCGCGCGCAGTTGGCCGGGTTACACCGCGCTCTCCATGCGCTTCGGCGACACGCTGCCCGCCACCATCATTTCAACGCGCGCGTGGCACAGGGGTAACAGCCTCAGGATTCAGAGCGTGCGCGGCGAGTCGCGTGCGTTCACGTTTAACGGCAGAAGTGACGCCAGCGGCGGAGCAGCGGCGGGGGCTGACGCCGGCGGCACGACGACCCGTGCGCGCGGTCGTCGCGGTCGAGGCCGTCGCGGTCGTCGCAGCGCACCGGCGACGATGACGCCCGATACGCCGGCTGAACCGACTCCGACGCCGGGGCAATAGTCAGCGACCGGAACATCCTCGAATTAAGGCCGGGATAAAAAGGTAAAAGGCAAAAGGCGAGAACTGCTTCTTGCTTTCACTTTTACCTTTTTACTTTTCGCCGTAAAGTAAGTTTCAGGTTTCAAGTTTCAGGTTTCAAGTTAAAGAACGGAAGAACCTCAGTCCTGAAACCTGAAACCTGAAACTTGAAACCTTTTTTGGATCAAAGATGAAAGAGAAGATTCGCATTGCGAGCGGGCAGGGCTTCTGGGGCGATATGCTCGACGCCCCCGTGCAGCAGGTCAAAGGCGGGCAGATAGATTATTTGATGCTCGACTATCTGGCCGAAGTCACGATGTCCATCATGCAGAAACAACGCGCACGCGACCCGCGCGCCGGTTACGCGCGCGACTTCGTGCCGCTGATGCGCGAAATCCTGCCCGCCTGCGTGGAGCGGAATATCCGCGTGACGGCGAACGCCGGGGGCGTGAACCCGGTGGGCTGCGCCGAGGCG
Organism: Pyrinomonadaceae bacterium; assembly: GCA_035644995.1. Lineage (GTDB taxonomy): Bacteria > Acidobacteriota > Blastocatellia > Pyrinomonadales > Pyrinomonadaceae > JAIVJZ01. The sequence continues at coordinate 5,642 of DASQNL010000735.1, forward strand.
GTGCGCGACGTGGCGCGCGAACTCGGTCTCGGCGGGCGTCTGCGTATCGGCACCGTGACCGGCGACGACATCATGGGGCGGCTCGACGAGCTTCTGTCGCGCGGCATCGAACTGCGCAACATGGACACGGGCGAGCCGCTCTCGCAGGTGCGCGATGCGATTCAGAGCGCGAACGTCTATCTCGGCGCGTGGCCGATGGTCGAGGCTTTGAACGGCGGCGCGCAGGTCGTCATCACCGGGCGCGCGACCGACACGGGTTTGACGCTCGCGCCTATCATCCACGAGTTCGGC
>DASQNL010000736.1:0-5913 GCA_035644995.1 Pyrinomonadaceae bacterium
AGTACGGTCGGCGCGACTTGAAGAAGGATGTTGCGAAAGTTGTTCGCGTCGGCGAAGTTCGGCGTGAACAGGGCGTTCGCGAGGACGAGCAGAACGAGCGCCGCGAGCGCGCCGTAGGTCGGGCCGTAGTCGGCGACGAGCGAGCGCTTCGCGCCCGCGCTTCTCGCTTTCGCGTCGCCGCCGCTGCTGCTGCTGCTGTTGGCCGGTGTGGCGTTCTGCATCTTCTACGCTCCTTCCGCAGGCGGCTCGGCGGCGGGCGGCGTGGTGTCTGTCGCGTGCGCGGTCGCGGTTGAAGCGGCGGTCGCCTCGCCGCCAGCGCCTTCGGCCATCGCGTGGATGATGTTGTCCTGCGAAATCTCCACGCCGCGCAGTTCGCCCACGCGCTGCCCGTCGCGCATCACGACGACGCGCGAACTTCCCTCGACCAACTCCTCCAACTCCGAAGAGATCATCAACACGCCGAGACCGCCCTCGGCCAGTTCGCCCACGAGCGACTGAATCTCGCCCTTCGCGCCGATGTCTATGCCGCGCGTCGGCTCGTCGAGTATGAGGAATTTCGGGTTCTTGCAGAGCCAGCGCGCGAGCAGAACTTTCTGTTGATTGCCGCCCGACAGCTCGCGTATTTTCTGATCGGCGTTCGCGGCCTTGATGCTGAGCCGCTTCATAAATTTGTCCACGATCTCGGCTTGCCGCGCGCGCGACACGACGCCCATCGTCGAGAGCGCGGGCAGCGCCGCGAGCGTCAGATTCTCGCGCACGCTCAACTCGGGGATGATCCCTTCGGCCTTACGGTCTTCCGTGAGGAACGCGATCCCGGAGTCAATCGCATCGTTCACGGAGCCGCGCTTGATCCTCTTACCCTCCAAACGCACCTCGCCCTGTTCCACGCTGTCCGCGCCGAAGATGGCGCGCGCCGTTTCCGTCCGCCCCGAACCGAGCAAGCCCGCCAGGCCCACGATCTCGCCGCGCGCCACCTCGACCGTCACGTCGTTGAGTTTGCGCCCGCGCTTCAAATTCTCCGCGCTCAAGAGCGGCGTCTCGCCCGCCGCAGCAGTCGTATGTTTGAAGGCGGTCGTGCCCTGCCGCAACTCCTCGCGCTGCTTGCCGAGCATGAGGCAGACGAGATCAATTTTCTCCAGACCCGCCAGCGGGCGCGTCGCGACGAACCGCCCGTCGCGCAAGATCGTCACGCGGTCGCAGACCGTGTACAACTCGTCGAAGCGATGGCTGATGTAAACGACCGCCGTGCCCTCCGCTTTCAAACGCCGGATCACGTCGTAGAGAATCTGCACTTCGTGTTCGGTCAAAGAACTCGTCGGCTCGTCGAGGACGACGACCTTCGCGTCGAACGAGACGCCGCGCGCAATGGCGACCATCTGCCGGAGCGCGATGTTGAGGCTGCCGAGCGGCGCGCGCGGATCGATGTCGAGGCCGAGACGCTTTAAGAGCGCGGCGGCGTCCGCGTTCATACGCTTCCAATCGATGAGGCTGAAGCGGCGCGGCTCGCGCCCGAGATAAATATTCTCGGCGACCGTGCGAAAGGTGAGCAGGTTGACTTCCTGATAGACGGCGACGACGCCCGCCGCTTGCGCCTCCTCCGGCGTGCGGAAGTCGACCTCGCGGCCTTCCAGAAACATCTGCCCGCCGTCGCGCGTGTACGCGCCCGTCATGATCTTGATGAGCGTTGACTTGCCCGCGCCGTTCTCGCCCACGAGCGCGTGCACCTCGCCGCGCTCAAGCGCGAGACTTACCTGCGAGAGCGCCGTTACGCCCGAAAAGATTTTCGTAATGCCCTCCATGCGGAGGACTGGCTCAGTAGTCATAAGTTTCAAGTTTCAGGTTTCAAGTTTCAAGTCTGAAGTTAGAGGCTCTTTGTTTTGAACCTGAAACCTGAAACCTGAAACTTGAAACTTCTAATAGGCTTCGTTCAAAAACTGCGCCGCGTTCGTCTTGTCGAAGATGCGGTCTTCGATGCCGACGATGGGCGGGAGTTTTTCGCCCGCCCAGAATTTTTCGAGCGTGGCGAAGGCGAGCGGGCCGAAGCGCGGGTTCGACTCGATGGTGACGTTCATCTTGCCGTCGATGATCGCTTGCAGCGCGCTTCTTTGCCCGTCAACCGAGATGATCAGAACTTCCGTGCCCGGCTTGATACCCGCCGCTTCGAGCGCCTGGATCGCGCCGAGCGCCATCTCGTCGTTGTGCGCGTAGACGGCGGTGATCTCACGCCCCCGCGCCTGAATGATGTTCGACATCACGTCGCGCGCCTTGGCGCGGTTGAAGTCGCCCGTCTGCGACTGGATGATCTTCATCTCCGGGTGTTTGGCGATCTCGTCGCGGAAGCCCTTGCCGCGATCCGCCGTGACGGACGCGCCGCTCGTGCCGCTCAGTTCCACGATGTTCGCCTTGCCGTTCGACGCCTTCGCGAGCCACTCGGCGGCGCGCTGCCCCTGCTTGATGAAGTCGGACTTGAGCACCGTCACGAAATCCTCGCCCGCCGTGCCCGAAGCCTCGCGGTCAACGAGTATGACGGGGATGTTCGCGCTTTTGGCCGTCTGCAAAGCCTGCTCGAAGCCGACCGTTTCGCGCGGCGCGAGGAAGATGGCGTCGACGCGCTGCGCGACGAGGTCTTCGACGTTCGCGGCCTGCTTGGCCGTGTCGCCCTGCGCGACCGTCACGCGCAGATCGTACTTGCCCGGCTGCTTCGCCGCCTCCGCCTTGATGCTCTCGGTCTCAGCGATGCGCCACGGCCCGTCCATCTCCATCTGCGAGAAACCGATCACTTTCTTGCCGTCGCCACGCCCGCCGCCACCGCCCGCCGCGCCGCCACCGCCGCCGCCCTCTTTGCGACAACCGCCCGAGACGAGCGCGACCGAAAACAGCGCCGCCATCAAGATCGCCAAAGACTTTCGCCCAACAACAGTTGCTTTCATGTTTCACCTTCTCCCGTGATTTGAGTTTTTGCGCGACAGGAAATTTTTGTCACTCGCCCCGCGCCGTCGTTTTGCGCGCGGGCGCGATCCTCAACCATTCAAACTTACCCTTCGCGCCCGCCACGCCGCCCGTCGTCAGCGCGACGCGCACGCCCGTGTCCCACGGCGGCAAATATTCGCCGTCCATCTGCTCGCCCACGTTCCGCCAGCGATTTCCGTCTGCGCTCACGGCGAAGCGATACCTGCGCCCGTCGTCCGCCGTCATGCGCAGATGTACGAGCGGCGAGGTGACGGCATCCGTGATGGTCGCCACCATCTTCTGCTCGTTCTTCTCGCGCCGCCACAGGATGATGTTGCGCCCGTCAACTACAGCGCCGAGCGCATTCTCCGCGTCGCCGTAAGCCGCGAGACCCGCGAGCGCGCCGCGCTGCATCCCGCGCGTGTCGATCAAAGTGGTCGCCTCGTAATCGCCGAGCGTCGTCGTGCGCGCCACGACCGCACCCGCGGGGCTCGTCGTCTGCTCGACTGCGGGCGAGAGTATGAGACGACCGCCCCGCGCGCTCTCGGTGCGCATTGTGGGTTCGTTCGCCTGTGGCCACTGCCAGCCGGGTTGCAGGCGAAGCGACGTGAAATCGTCGAAGAAATAGTGCTCGGCGTTGCGCTCGTTGAAGCCGTGCGGCGAGGGGGCGCGGCGCGAAGGCCCTCTGCCCTGATTGATCGTCGGCCAGCCGTTCGCGCCCCACTTCACTTCGTCAAGCAACGCCTGACGCCCGACGTAGACAAAATCCTTCGCGTCCATCGCGTGATACATCATGTAGTCGCGCCCGCGCGCGTCCGTGACGATTGTGCCGTGACCGGGGCACTTGAACGCGTCGTTGCCCGCAAGTATGGGGTTCGCGGGATTCTTCTCCCACGGCCCCAGAAGTTTCCGCGAGCGCGCGACGCCGATCATGTAGTTGCACTCGCGCGCGCAGCAGAAGTTGCCAGAATAAAACATGTAGAACCATTCGCCGCGCCTGACGACCGCAGGGCCTTCGACCAGGTCGCCGTAAGGCAGCGACGCGTGCTTCTCCCAGGCCTGATCGTTGCGTATCAACTCCTGCTTCTCGCCGACGAGGCGCGTGCCGTCCGCCGAGAGCGGCTGCGCCCAGATGGGTGTCGGCACGCTCTTGCTGTTGCCGTCCTCTTTCCACAAAAGATAACGCCGCCCACGCTCGTCGCGGATGTGATAGCCGTCAATCGAGCCGACTTCCTGACAGACGAGCGGGCCGTGATCCGTATACGGCCCCTGCGGCCTGCGCGCCGTGGCGACGGCGACGCAGAGCGGGCCGTCCTTCCTCTTCGCCGTGTAATAGACGTAGAAGCGACCCCGATCCTCCGCAATCTCAGGAGCCCAGTAGTTGCCGACCGACCACGCGGGGCGCGTCTGGAAGACCGCACCGACGACGCGCCAGTTGACGAGATCGCGCGAGTGCAGGATGGGAAACTCCGGCGCCCACTCGGAAGAGGTGGCCGTCGCCCAGTAGTCCTGACCGACGCGAATCACGGAAGGGTCGGGGTAGTCGCCCGCAAGCGCGGGATTCGTGAAACTGGCCGCGCGCGACTGCTGCTGCGCCGCGACATTTGCGGCGCACACGCACGCGAACGCGACGACGAAGGCCACGCTTCTCAGGCGGCGCGAGTGTGACGAAAAGCTGAGTTCTGATTTTTGCATCTTTAGATTGCCCCTCGTTGGGAAACGATGAAGTAGGAACGCGGAACGATGAATGAAAGACAGTTGCTTTTACTTCATCGTTCATCCTTCCTCCTTCATCGTTTACCTCCATGTCTCTGCGTTGAATGCTTCATTCTTATCCGATTTCATGTCTCGCCTTCCTCTGTGCTTCGCGCGGGTGCGCGTCCGGTCGAGGCGCGCGCGACGAGGTGCGTGGCGATGTGTATGTCCGACCCCTGCTGCTCCGAGTGCTCGATGCTGGCGACGAGCGCCTCGACGGCGCGACGCCCGAGTTCTTCGCGCGACAAACTCACTGTCGTCAGCGGCGGCGCGGCCAGAGATGCAAACGCGATGTCGTCGAAGCCCACGACCGAAACGTCCTGCGGCACTTCGACGCCGCGCTCGCGCAACTCCTGCATCACGCCCAGAGCCATCATGTCGTTGGCGACGACAATGGCGGTCGGTCTCTCTCGCCCGCGTTCGACGAGCGCGCGCGCCGCGCGCCGCCCGCCTTCGAGTTTGAAGTCGCCGTCATAGACTTGCGGCGACGCGCCGGGCAGGTGACGCGCGAGCGAGGCGCGGAAGGCGTCGAGCCGTTTCTCCGCCGAGCGCAAATGGCGCGGCCCGCCGACGTAAGCGATCTCGCGGTGACCGAGCGCGACCAGGTGCGCGATGGCCTCCTCGATCCCCGTGCCGTAATCCACGACGACGTTGTTCATGCACTGACCCGCGCTCCCCAGATCGAGAAAAACGACGCAGACGCGCCGCCGCGCGAGTTCGTTCAGGAGCGCGCCGTCGAGTTCGGAAGTCATCAGCGCGACGCCCGCGACTTTACGTTCAATGAGGCGCTGCACGTAGCGCGACGTGCGCTCGGCCTCGTAGTTCGTGTTCGACAAGATCAGATCGTAGCCGCGCTCGAAGGCCGCGCGCTCGATTGACTTGACGAGTTCGGGAAAGAAAGGGTTCGAGATGTCGGAGATGATCAGGCCGAGCGTATTGCTGCGCCCCGAAGCCAGACTGCGCGCGTGCGCGTTCGGGTAATAGCCGCACCGCTCGATGGCCGCGAGCACCCGCGCGCGCGTCGCGTCCGACACATACCTCGTCTTGTTGATGACGTGCGAAACGGTCGCCGTCGAAACGCCCGCCTCCCGCGCCACGTCTTTAATGCGCATCTCTTTTAAGTGACAAGTGACGAGTGACAAGTTAAAACAAGAACTTGTCTTTCTAACTTGTCACTTGTCACTCGTCACTTGTCACTTCTCGCGCTCC
>DASQNL010000737.1:0-24666 GCA_035644995.1 Pyrinomonadaceae bacterium
GGAAACGTCAGTTGTCCGTGGTCAGTTGCCTGTGGCTACTAAGCGAGTAGCCGGAGATTTGATTGAACAACTGACCACGGACAACTGACGACGGACAGTTTTATGTTCGTAGATTCACACGCACACATTGACGGGACGGAGTTCGACGCGGATCGCGATGAGGTGGTCGAGCGCGCCCGCGCGGCCGGGGTCGTGGCGATTTTGAATGTCGGGACGGGCGACCCGCACGGCGCGGACTTGCCGCGCGCGGTCAAGGTGGCCGAACAATACGAGGGCGTCTATGCGGCGGTCGGCGTTCATCCGCACGACGCGCGTTTGTTTGACGAGCGGGCGGCGGAGCGCGTGTATGAGTTGGCGCGGAGCAGCGGGCGTGTCATCGCGTGGGGCGAGATCGGGCTGGATTACCACTACGACAACTCGCCGCGCGAGGTGCAGCGCGAAGCGTTCGCCAGGCAGTTGCGCCTGGCGCGCGAGTTGAACCTGCCGGTCATCATCCACTCGCGCGAGGCGGACGAAGAGACGGTCGAGATTTTGCGTGTGGAATTGGGCGGCGCGGCGCGGGGCGGCATCATGCATTGTTTCGGCGGCGGCTACGAGATGGCGGCGAGCGTGCTCGACCTCGGTTTTATGATTTCCTTCGCGGGCAATGTGACTTTCAAGAAGGCGGAGGCGTTGCGCGAGGTGGCGCGGCGGGTGCCCGTCGCACGCCTGCTCGTCGAAACCGATTGTCCGTTCCTCACGCCCGTGCCGTTTCGCGGGCGGCGCAACGAGCCGGCGCGCGTCGTGGAAACGGCGCGTTGCCTGGCGGAGTTGCACGGCGTCGAACTCGCGGAGTTCGCGCGGATCACGACCGGCAACTTTCATCGTTTCTTTAACCTTTCCCACCCGGAGTAGGAGCCGGGGCTTTCGCGCGCCCGCGTCGCCCGAAACACACGGCCGGGGCAACTTTTACCCCGCGCGCGTTAGTGTTATAAATGCTGCGGCGCGGAGGATGTGAAAAGTTGTGCTAACTTACCGCCGCGCGCGCCGCCGGTCACTAACTTATGGCTCAACAAAATTCATTCGACATCGTTTCGCAGGTTGACCGCGCCGAGATCACCAACGCTCTCGACCAGACGATGAAAGAAGTGCGTCAGCGTTTCGACTTCAAAGGCAGCGCGGCCGCCGTCGTGTTGGAGGAAAACGAACTCATTCTCACGGCCGAGGATGAAACGAAACTGCGCAACATGAACGACATCTTGCAGCAGAAACTCGTCAGGCGCAGCGTGCCGCTCAAGGCTTTTGATTACGGCCGCGTCGAACCGGCGGCGGGCGGCACGGTGCGCCAGCACGTCGCCATCCAGCAGGGCATCCCGACGGACAAGGCGAAAGAGATCGTCAGGTTTATCAAGGACACGAAAGCCAAAGTGCAAGCCTCGATTCAGGGCGATGTCGTTCGCGTCGTAGGCAAAGACCGCGACACGCTCCAAGACATCATCGCCAAGCTCAAGGCGAAAGATTTCAACATCAATATGCAGTACACGAATTACAGGTCGAATTAGTGACGGGTGTCGGGTGGCGGGACGAAGATGCCCGTCTTTAGTTCCTGTCACCCGCCGCCCGTCGCCTGTCACCCGTCGCTTATGAGCCTCTCCAGCCATCCCGCCGCTCTCGAAGCGCCGCAAGTCGCGGCGACGCGCATCTTTAGTTTGATCGCGTCGGAGTTGGCTGCCGTGGAGTCGGAGTTTGAGCGGCAGGCGCGCTCCAACATCGAAGTGATCGCCTACATCGGCGACTACCTGCGCGCTTCCGGCGGCAAGCGCGTGCGCCCCGCGCTCACCATCCTCTCCACCTACGCCGCCGGCGGCGACGCCGCGCAGCCGAACGTGATCCGCATGGCGACCGTCATGGAGTTTCTCCACACGGCGACGCTCGTTCACGACGACATCATCGACAACGCGGAGACGCGCCGCAATCGTCCCTCCATCAACCAACGCTTCGGCAACCAGACGGCCGTGCTGATGGGCGACTGGCTCTACATGTCCGCCTTCGAGGCGAGCCTCTCCGAACGCTCCCTGCCCGTGCTCGACATCCTCACCGCCGTCACGCGCCGCATGACCGAGGGCGAGATTTTGCAACTGACCACGCTCGGCAGTTGCGATGTCACCGAGGAACAGTATTTCGACATCCTGATGCGCAAGACCGCCTATCTCTTCAGCGCATGCGGCGAGATCGGCGCGATGCTCGGCAGCAGTGATGTCGAGACGCAACTCGCGCTGCGCAACTACGGCATGAACCTCGGCGCGGCCTTCCAACTCGTCGACGACCTGCTCGACTTCACCGCCACGGACGACGTGCTCGGCAAGGCGGCCGGTGTTGATCTGGTCGAAGGCAAGCTCACGCTCCCGCTCATCTACCTGCTGGAGACTGAACGCGAACGGCGCACGGCCATCCAGACCGTGATGCGCGAAGGAACTTACGAGGCCATCTCGCGCGCCTCCCTGACGAGAGCCGCCGAACAGTCGGGCGCGTTAGACCGTGCGCGCCGCCGCGCCAACGATTTCGCCGCCGCCGCCAGAAATTCTCTTGACGCGCTGCCCGACACAAAGTACCGTGAAGCCTTGAGTTCAATTCCGACTTTCATCCTTGAGCGCGACCGTTGAAAATCGCCTATGCCGCCAAGCCGAGAGATGAAAAACCGCCACGCGCCCGCCGGCTCGCACGGAAGCCGAACGGGCATCACGTGTCTCTCGTGACACATCTTTCACGCTCGCTCTTATGCCTGACGACAATCTCTTAGCCACGCTCGAACAGAGCCTGCGCCAGACGCGCGCCACCCGCAACCGGCTGGCCGCGCGCCTCGCCGACCTCGAACTCGAAGCCGAGAAACTACGCACCGAACTCGGCGAGATGGACGCCATCGCCACGCAGACCGAGGCCGCGATGTTCCGCATTCTCTCGTCCGTCCTGAACAGCGTGCCCTCGCACCAGCAGTCGCCCTCCGATGCCGAAATCGAAGTGGCCTTGCGTCGCGACGAAGTACACGCGCGCAACAGCGGCCGCCAGCAGCCGCAGCAGCAGCCGACCTATCAAACCGTGCCGCGTTCGACGCTGCCGCCCGTGCGCGCGGACGTGGAGGTGACGAGCGAGCGTTTTCTCGACCGCACGATCCCGCAGGCGACCGCGCTGCTCCTGCGCGAATCGGGCGCGCCGCTCCACGTCAACGAGATTTACAACCGCCTGCTCGAAGGCGGCTTCCAGTTCACCGGCCACAACCCCACGATCAGCATCGCCGTCTCCCTCAATCGCAACGGTCGTTTCCGCAAAGTCGCCCCCGGCACGTTCGATCTCACCATCCGCGACGCCGCGCAGGTCTCTTAAAGTTTGCGCCCGCCCAAGTATAAAATTATCGGCGGCCTCGCCTCGTTCCGCCGCGCGGACGTGTGTTGAGGCTCACGGCAAGTTACACTCGTCGCCACGAAATTTATCTGTCTTAAGAAAGGTTAGTTAAAGTGAAAAAACTTGAACAGGGCTATACGTTCGACCCGCACGCGGGCGCGACCTACAACTTCGAGCACATGCCGCTCGCGGACGCCGAGCGCAGGGCGCAGGTGGCCGAAACGCCGCACATCGTGGAAGCGATCAACTGGACGAACCACGAGGGCGGCGGCGTGCATTACAATCGCTACTTCGCACACAACTTCGACGAGGCTTTGGGTCTTGCCGTCAGGCTCAGGATCGGTTTCGAGGAGGGCGTGGAAGAGGTGGTCTCGATCCGCCCGGCCACCAAAAGCGAAGCGGCGGGAGGGAGTAAAGCCTCCGCGCACTTTCTCGAATTGATGCCGCTCGCCATCTCCAGCATTGATAAATAAGAAGGCGGCGGCGCGCCCGACGTGCGCGGCCAACTGCGAGTTGAACTTATGCGTGCGATGATTCTTGCCGCCGGCTACGGCACCCGCCTCTGGCCTCTGACGCTCGACCGCGCGAAGCCCGCGCTTCCGTTCATGGGACGCCCGCTCGTCGGCTACGTCGCGGAATACCTCGCACGTTACGGTTGCGGCGAGATCATCGTCAACCTGCATCACCGCTCCGAGTCCGTGCGCGCCGCGCTCGGCGACGGCCGTGACTTCGGCGTCCAACTCAGCTACATCGAGGAACCCGTCATCCTCGGCACGAGCGGCGCGATTGACAATGCCCGCGCCTTTCTCGACGGCGACACCTTCATCGTCGTCAACGGCAAGATCGCCACCGACCTAGACCTCCGCGACGCGCTCGAAACACACCGCCGTGAGCGCGCGCTCGCCACGCTCGTCCTGCGCCGCAACGCCGAGCGCGAACGCTACAGCGCCGTCGAGGTCGAAGCCAATCTGGTTAAAAGTTTCGGCGGCTACCCCGCCGTTACGCCCGGTAAGGACGGAAGCCCGAATCGCGCTTCCGAACCGGGCGGGGCGGGCGACGACGACAACAACGCGCCGCTCATGTTCACGGGCATCCAGATACTCGAACCGCGAATCTTCGATTACATCCCGCGCGGCGTCTTTTCGCATTCCGTGACGGACGTGTACATCCCCGCCATCGCGCGCGGCGAGCGCATCGCGGCGCACGTCGGCGGCGGGATGTGGCACGAACTCTCCACCATCCGGCGTTACCGCGACATCAGCCTCGCTCTCATGCGGCTCGAAGGGCGCGACGTGCAGCCCGGCCGAGGCTCGTTTGTCGAGCCGGGCGCGGACGTGCGCGAGGCGATTCTCTGGGAGGACGTGCGCGTCGAAGCGGGCGCGCGGGTGCGGCGTGCGATTCTCGGCGCGGGCGTGCGGATCGGGCGGGGCGAGGTTGTCGAGGACGCGGCGGTCGTGCGCGCCGCGCTGGTCGCGGGCGAGGAACGACCGGAGAAGTCGCTCGCGGGAGAGGTTCACGGGGACAATTTTGTTGTCCCCCTTGCGCAGTGATACAATCCCACGCGCTCCGAAAAAAGCATAGATAGCGGGCAAAAACGAGGCTTGCCATTCGTGAGCAGCCATCCGCGCACTCCGAGTCTCAACGCCCCGCGCCCCTTAGATTCATGAGCCACCCGTCTGGCATCACCGCGAATGCGTTTATCTTAACAGCGCATGAACGACTCGGCGACTACCTCGTCCGCGCCAACTTGGACGCGGCCAAACTCCTCGCGCTCACGCCCGACGCTTCGACCCGCGAGTATTTCCGCATCCCCTGGCAGAGCGGCCGGACGGCCGTCGCCGCCGTCTATCCCGAACCCTTCGACCCCGAAATCCACCCGTTCCTCGATGTCACGCGCCTCTTCGTCGCCGCGCGCCTGCCCGTGCCGGAGATTCTGGACGTTGACGCCTCGCACGGGATCATCGTGCAGGAGGACTTGGGCGACCGGCAACTCCGGCGCGTCTTCGAATCCGTGAACGACGACGAGCGCGAAGTTTATCTCGAACGCGCCATCTGCCTCATCGCCGACATGCAGGCGGCCACTCCGCTCGCCTTCGCACGCGATTCGATTGCCGCCCGTCTCGCCTTCGACGAGGCCAAACTCTCCTGGGAGTTGGAATATTTTCTCGAACACTATTTCAAAAGCTACTGCGGCGAAATTCTGAAACACAGCGAACAGGCCGAGTTGCGCGCCGAACTCAACGATCTGGCCGCGGACTTGGCCGCCCGCCCGCGCGTTCTCTGTCACCGCGACTTTCACACGTCGAATCTGCTGGTTGACGCGAAGAACCGCCTGCGCGTCATCGATCATCAGGACGCGCGAATGGGGCCGGCCAGTTACGACCTCGTCTCGCTCTTGCTCGACCGCCAAACCAGCGTGCCTTCGCTCGCGGAGATACGCGAACGCAGGTTATATTTTTTGGAGGAACGACGACGGCGCGGCCTCGACGCGCTCGACCCCGACGACTTCGGGCGCGAGTTTCGTCTGATGACGGTGCAACGCTGTTTGAAAGCGGTCGGGACGTTCTCGTATCAAAGCGGCGTCTGCGGGCGCGGTGAAGTTTACGCGCATTATATCAACCCGGTGCTCAAGATCGTCTTGCAGGCATTGGAATGGCTGGCGCGGTTTCCGGCGTTGCGCGAAACCATCCGCGCGCGCGTCGGCGGCAAATAAGACGGGCGCAATTTATCCGCGCCCGGCATTTAAATCGAACATGGCAGAAGGTGGAAATGGCAACTGAAGAAACGGTTCAAGCGGAACAGCCGGTGACGGGCGAGAGTTCGCCGCGCGTCTATATCAATCAACTATCGAAGCATGTCGGCGAAGAGGTCGTGTTGCGCGGGTGGCTCTACAATCTACGTTCGAGCGGCAAACTTTTGTTTCCGCAACTGCGCGACGGCACGGGCATCGTGCAGTGCGTCGTTTTCAAAAAAGCCGTGGCCGAAGAGATTTGGGACGCGCTCAAGAATCTGGGACAGGAAACCGCCCTCTCGATTCGCGGCACGGTGCGCGCCGACGAACGCGCGCCGGGCGGCTTCGAGGTGGATGTCGTCGGCGCGGAGGTGTTGCACGCGGTCGAAGGCTACCCCATCACGCCGAAGGAGCACGGCACGGAATTTTTGATGGATCATCGCCATCTCTGGCTGCGCTCGCGTCGCCAGCACGCGATCCTCAAAGTGCGCCACACGGTCGTGCGCGCCGTGCGCGACTTTTTGGATAATGACAACTTCACGCTCGCCGATGCTCCCGTGCTGACTCCGGCCGCCTGCGAAGGCACGACCACGCTCTTTGAAGTTGACTACTTCAACGACGAGAAAGCGTACCTGACGCAGTCCGGCCAACTCTACAACGAGGCGACCGCCGCGGCCTTCGGAAAAGTCTATTGCTTCGGCCCCACCTTCCGCGCCGAGCGTTCCAAGACGCGTCGCCACCTGACGGAGTTCTGGATGGTCGAGCCGGAGATAGCCTTCGCACATCTCGAAGACGTGATGAATCTGGCCGAGCGTTTCCTCTCAAGCATCGCGAGCCGCGTGCTCGAAGAACGGCAGGAAGAGTTGAAGGCGCTCGAACGCGACACGTCGAAGCTCGAACTCATCGTGCCGCCGTTCCCGCGCCTGCATTACGACGATGCCGTGCGCCTGCTGCACGAAGGGCACGAGCGCGGCGAACTCGAAACGCGTTTCGAATGGGGCGGCGACTTCGGCGCGCCCGACGAGACATACATCTCGAAGCGATTCGAGAAGCCCGTGATGGTGCATCGTTACCCGGCGGCGATTAAAGCCTTCTACATGGCGCGCGACCCGGAGCGGCCGGAACTCGCGCTCGGCGTTGACGTGCTGGCTTCCGAGGGCTACGGCGAAGTGATTGGCGGCGGCGAACGCGCCACCTCGCTCGAATTCCTCGAAGAACAGCTCGCCGCGCACGACCTGCCGCGCGAGGCTTTCGAATGGTATCTGGATTTGCGTCGCTACGGCAGTGTGCCGCACGCCGGGTTCGGCATGGGCATCGAACGCTGCACCGCCTGGATGTGCGGCATCGAGCACGTGCGCGAGACGATCCCGTTCCCGCGCATGCTCTATCGCCTCAAACCGTAAAAGCCGTGACGGGCGACAGGTGACGGGTGACAGGTTGAGACCGAAAACCACGTCTTTATCCCGTCGCCCGTCACCCGTCGCCTGTCACCCGTCACTTGAATTATGAGTACCACACAGGAACGCATCGTAACGATTTTCGGCGGCTCGAAGTGCGGCGAGGACTGCGCCGAGTACGCCGAAGCGCGTCGCGTGGGGCAGCTTTTGGCCGAGGCGGGTTATACGATCTGCACGGGCGGCTATCTGGGCGTGATGGAGGCGGCGAGCCGCGGAGCGCACGAGCGCGGCGGGCGCGTGCTTGGCATCGTGATGAACCAGTTCGAGAAAGAGCCGAACCGCTTTCTCACGGACAAGGTGGCGACGCCGCACTTTTACGACCGCCTGCAACATCTCATCGTGCGTTCGGTCGGCTTCGTCGCGCTGCGCGGCGGGATGGGCACGGTGACGGAACTCTCGCTCGTCTGGAATAAGATTCAAACGCGCGTTATCGAGCCGCGCCCGCTCGTGTTGCTCGGCGACTGTTGGCCGCCCGTGGTCGAGGCGTGGCGCAGGCATCTGATCGTGAGCGATGAAGACGTGCGAATACTCGATTTGGCGGCGACGCCGGAAGAGGCGGTCAGAATCATCTTGGAAAAGTCGAAAGGGGTCATCGTATGAATTGTCCGAATTGTGGAGCGGGAGTGATCAGCGGCGCGCAGTTTTGCGGAGCCTGCGGAACGCGTATGACGCCGGGAGTGCAAGCCTTTGCGCCGGACGTTTCGAGCGCGGCGGGCGCGAGCAGCAGCGGCGCGGTCGGGCACGGCATCCACATAGACGAGGACGCGCGCGGGCAGGGGCGCGGCTACAGTTTCGAGATTTTGCATCAACCGTCTTTCGCGCTGGCCGTGATTCAGTTGCAGGCGGAGCAATCCATCCTGGCCGAGGCGGGCGCGATGGTTTCGATGTCGGCCAACGTCGAGTTGCAGTCGCAGATGAAGGGCGGGTTGATGGGCGCGTTGAAACGCGCGGTCGGCGGCGAGTCGGCCTTCGTCTCGACTTTCACGGCGCGCGGCGGCGCGGGCGAAGTCAGTTTCGCGCCGGGCGCGCCGGGCGACATCGCCGCCATCGAACTCAACAATCAGATGTTCATGGTGCAGTCGAGTTCGTATCTCGCGGGCGACGCCAGCCTGACGGTCGATACGAAATGGGGCGGCGCGAAAACGTTCTTCGGCGGCGAGGGATTGTTCGTCATGCAGGTGTCGGGCACGGGACTCTTGCTGCTCACGTCCTTCGGCGCGATTCACCGCAGGCAACTGCGCGCGGGCGAACGCTACGTGGTGGACACCGGCCACCTCGTGGCCTGGGAAGCCTCGCTGCAATACTCCCTGCGTAAGGCCGCGTCCGGTTTCTTCCGCACGATGGTGAGCGGCGAAGGCATCGTCGCGGAGTTCGCAGGCCCCGGCGAGTTGTTGATTCAGACGCGCAACCTCGCGGCCTTCGCCGGTCTGCTGAAGCCTTTCTTCCCGTCGCAGGGCAGCGGCGGCAGCGGCTTCAACGTCAATCTCGGCGGGTGACGGGGTCGCCGGCCGCTTCGGAGAGTTATGTCAGCTTTAAGCGAACAGCCGAAATCTTCAATCATCAATATCCATCCCGGCGAGGGGCGGCGCGTGAGTATTATCGGCGTGCCGCTCAGTTTCGGGGCGGGCACGGCGGGCGTCGATCTGGGGCCGGCGGCGATGCGCGTCGCGCGCCTCAACCAACGGCTCGCGCTGCTCGGCTACGAAGTGCGCGACCTCGGAGACATGCGACTTGAACGGCCGCAAACAATCGCCGCCGCCCAAGACAAGGCGAAATACCTGCACGAGATCAGCAACGCCTGTGAGGAACTCGCCGGGGAAGTGCAGCGGGTGATGCGCGCGGGCGAATTCCCGATCATCCTCGGCGGCGATCATTCCATCGCGGCCGGTTCGGTATCGGGCGCGGCGTCAATCATGCGCGAGCGGCAGCAACAGCCCATCGGCATCATCTGGTTCGACGCGCACGCCGATATGAACACGCCGGAGACGACTTCCTCGGGCAACGTCCACGGCATGCCGCTGGCCGCGCTGCTCGGCTACGGCGTGCCGGAACTGACGCACATCGCCGGGTTCGCGCCCAAACTCGACCCGCGCTACTGCGCGCACATCGGGGCGCGCGATCTCGATCCGGCCGAGCGCGAATTGATCCGGCAACTCGGCATGCGCTTCTTCACCATGCGCGAGATCGACGAGCGCGGGATGAGCGCGTGCATTGATGACGCGCTGGCGATTGTCAAACAAGCGCCGGGCGGTTACTTCGTCACGCTCGACATAGACGCGCTCGATCCGGGCGATGCGCCGGGTTCGGGCACGGTCGTGCGCGGCGGGCTGACTTATCGCGAGTCGCATCTGGCGTTGGAGAAGATCGCGGAGGCGGGCGGCATGATCGCCTTCGAGGTGGTCGAGATTAACACCGCCCTCGATGTCAACAACCGCACGGCGGAACTGGGCGTCGAACTCATCCTCTCGGCAATGGGGAAAACAATACTTTGAGTGACAGGTGACAGGTGACAGGTGACAGGTTAAGAAAGCAAGCTGCTTTAACCTGTCACCTGTCACCTGTCACTTCTCTAGGGGGGTGGATTGAAAAGAAAAATCAGGGTCGGGGTGGTTTTCGGAGGGCGTTCGGGCGAGCATGAGGTGTCGTTGCGCTCCGGGCAGGCGGTGATCGAGGCGATTGATCATCGGAAGTATGAAGTGATCCCGATTGCGATCACGAAAAAAGGGCGTTGGCTTTCGCCGGGCGAGGCGATGGAATTGTTGCCGCGCGCATCCGCCGGGTTGTTGTCGCAGGAGATGAGCGAGCGGCGGGAAGCGTTGACCATCGTGGGCGACCCGTCGCGCTCCGGCCTCGTTTCTTTCGCGGCCGACGGCGGGCGTCCCGCGTCGATTCCGGTTGACGTGATCTTCCCCGTGTTGCATGGGACATACGGCGAGGACGGCACGATTCAAGGTCTGTTCGAGATGGCCGACGTGCCCTACGTCGGGTGCGGCGTGCTGGCGTCGTCGTGCGGCATGGACAAGGTGACGATGAAGGTGTTGTTCCGCGAGGCGGGGCTGCCGATCTGCAAGCACCTCTGGTTTCCGCGCGCGGAGTGGGAGCGCGAACGCGATGCCGTGCTGCGTCGCGTGGCGCGCCAACTCGGTTTTCCATGCTTCGTCAAACCGGCGAATCTGGGTTCGTCCGTCGGCGTGTCGAAGGCGATAGACCGCCGCACGCTCGCCGACGCGATAGACCTCGCCGCGCGCTACGACCGCAAAATTATCGTCGAGGAAGGACTGGACGCGCGCGAGATCGAGTGCGCCGTGATCGGCAACGACGAACCGGAAGCGAGCCAGCCGGGCGAGTATATCGTCCACGATCAGAAGGGCGCGTTTCTCGACTACACGGAGAAGTACAGCAACACCGGACACGTCGAGTTCGTCGTGCCCGCGCCCCTCTCGAAGTCCGTGGCCGCGCGCATCCGCCGGATGTCTATCGAAGCCTTCAAAGCGATTGACGGGGCGGGACTCGCCCGCGTGGATTTCTTCCTCCGGCGCGACACGGGCGAGTTGCTCATCAACGAACTCAACACCAGCCCCGGCCTCACCCAAGTCTCCGGCTATCCGAAACTCTGGGCTGCCTCCGGCCTCTCCTTCGCCCAAGTCATCGAACGTCTCATTCAACTCGCCATCGAACGACACCGGGACAAAGCGCGCAACGAAACGAGCCTGTGAAGAAATAGGGATGAGGGATGAGGGATGAGGGATGAACAAGAAAAGCACTCAATCTCTTGAATGCTTTTCTTCATTCATCCCTCATCCCTCATCCCTCATCCCTTACTTTTAGGCGTAGTGTGAATAGACGGTCTTCACTTTGTCGAGAAAATCGCGGCGGTCTATGAGGAAATAAAGTTTCGCGGGGGCTGTGCCGCCCGTCAGCCGCTCGATCAATTGTTCGAGCACTTCGAACTGGTCGCGTTCGGTGATGCCCTGCGCTTCGAGTTGGCCGGAGTAGCGCAGGCGGCGGACGAGTTCGACGAGCGTGAGGCGTCCCTCGAAGGTGATGCCGCCGTGCGCTTGAGAGCGGCTGACGAGATATTGGATCAAGAGCGCGTCGGCATAGAGCGGGGGCGCGAGGTAGAGGCGCGCGCCCTCTTGCTCCCAGCCTTCCGCGAGACGCTGCGAGCGGCGCACGCCGCGCACGCGCTCGAAAATTTCCGCCCAGTTCGTCTTAGGCTCTTTGCGTTCCAACAGGTGACGCGTGACGGTGATGAGCCACGCGTCGTCTGCGAAATCGAGTTCGCGGCCGAGCGCATCGAGCCACGAGAAGAAAATGGCGCGCTTCGTGGAGCGCGATTCGAGCATGGTGAATTGTTCTTCCGGCTTGGGGAGCGATTTGACGAGGGCGCGACGCGGGGCGTCGGTGGCTTTGCCGCCTTCGATGCGGAAGGTGTCGAGGCGTGCGTGCCAGCGTTTCGCGGCGTTGCAATAGGGGCAGCGCGGATGTTTCTCGTCGCTGTCGAAATATGGCCGTGCCGGTGCGTCGGCCGTCAACTCGGCGGCTGTCGGCGCGTGTCGTTTGATCTCGGAATAGGCCGTGCGCGGCGCGAGGCCGAGTTGCTTCGTGAAGAGATCAAAGATGCAGGCGAGACACACGAGCCGCGTGTAAGCATTGACGGTGCCGGGCGGAAAATCGCTAAAATCCAACTCGCGTTTTTTCTGTGCTGTTGCCATAAACCTATTTTACCGCAGAGATGGATTTTTACAGGGCAGTCGCGCACGAGGCGAGAAATGATTCTGAAAGATAACCAACAGACGCGCGAGCGCGCCGCCGCGATCATCCGCGCGGGCGGCCTCATCGCCTTCCGCACGGATACCTTCTACGGCCTCGGCGCAGACCCCTTCAACCGCGCCGCCCTGCAACATCTGCTCGCGTTAAAGGGCAGGGACGACGGCAAACCCATCCTTCTCGTCATCGGCGACGCGTCCGAAGTGGCGCGGTTCAACGCGCACGGTTCGAAACTGTTCGACGCCGTCAGCGCGCGACATTGGCCGGGCGCGTTGACGCTGGTGGTCAGTGCGCGCCCGGAGTTGCCGGAGGAATTGACGGCGGGGACGGGAACGATTGGGCTGCGGCTGCCCGCCGACCGGGAGGTGCGCGAACTGGCGCGCGCGTGCGGCGGCGCGCTCACGGCGACGAGCGCGAACCGGGCGGGGGAGCCGCCCGCCCGCACGGCCGAAGAGGCCGCGCGGGCATTTCCCGACGGCCTCGCGCTCATCATCGACGGCGGCGCGGCGCGCTCGTCCGCGCCCTCGACCGTGCTCGATGTCAGCCGGGGCGAGGCGCGCCTGATACGCGAAGGCGTGATCGGCTGGCGCGAGTTGCAGGAAACAATCGGCGATGCGGTATGAGCGAAAGGCTGTGGGTCGTCAGTAGTCAGTAGTCAGTAGTCAGTAGTCAGTTGTCCGTGGTCAGTTGTCCGTGGTCAGTAGTCAGTTGTCCGTGGTCAGTAGTCAGTTGTTCAAAACCCATCTTTAGCAATATGCGCGATTGCCACATGCAACGGACAACGGACAACGGACAACGGACAACTGACTACCGACTACCGACCTCTTCTCCCTACTTATCCACGGTCAAGCTGCGGACGAAAGTCCAATCGGCGGCGGCGGTAACTTTGATGTTGCCGACATGCTTGCGTGCGATCACCATGTTGTTGGTGTACCAGAGCGGCAGCATCGGCATTTCGCGGCTGATCAAATCCTGCGCGGAGGCGTAGAGAGTTTTGGCCTTGGCGCGGTCGGCGGTATTGACGGCCTCGCCCAGTAACTTGTCGAGTTCGGCGTTGCGGAAACGGCCGCGGTTGAAGCTGCCGCCCGTCAGGTAGGTGAAGAGGTCGCGCAGGAAGATGGGGTCTTGGTTGCCGCCCACCCAACGCCCGGCGGTGAGTTGGTATTGACCGTTGCGCTGCGCCTCGCGGAGCGTGTTGTCTTCGAGCGTTTCGATGTTGACGGGGATGCCCACCTCACGCAGGGAGTTCTGGATGACACCCGAAAATTGACGCACGACCGCATTGCTCGCGGAGATTTTGAAGCTGAGCGGTTCGGCGAATCGCGCCTTGGGGCCGTCGCCGTCAGGGTCTGTGAAGCCGGCCTCGTCGAGCAGTTTTTTCGCCTGCGCCGGGTCGTAGGTGTAAGTTTTTTGCTCCGGCGAATAAGCCCATGATTCCTGCGGGAGAATCGAATGGGCGATGCGCGCCTGTCCCTGTAGGAGATTTTTGATGATGCTCTCGCGGTCGATGGCGTAGGCGATTGCCTGCCGGACGCGCGCGTTGTTGACGGGCGCGCTCTCGCTGTTGAAGCCGATGTACTGCACGTTGACGCCGGGCGATTGCACGATTTGAAGGTTCTGGTTCCGGCCGAGATTGACGTAAGCGTCGGGCGAGAGCGCGGTGTTGACCGCGAGGTCTACGCGCCCGGCGACGAGTTCGGCCTGCTGCGTGTTGGCGTCGAGGATAACTTTCACGCGCAGCCGCTTGATGTTGGGCGCACCCTCCCAGTAATTGTCGTTAGCTTCCAATTCGACGACCTGCTGCGATTCGTCGTAGCTGACAAACTTGAACGCGCCGGAGCCGATGGGTTTGATCGCCTGCGACTCGAACGTGCCTTCGGGGATGATGGCGATGGGAATCAAATTGGCGAACAACTCCAGCCACGGGCGGCGCAGGCGGAAGACGGCGGTGCGGGGGTCGGGCGCGTCAACCCCGCTGATGAGCGGCTGCTTGTTCGCGCCCGCGCCTTCAAAGAAGGACACGGCCTTCGGCGAATCGGAGGCGAGAAACTTATCGAAGGTGTATTTCACGTCGGCCGAGGTGAGCGGCTTGCCGTCGTGAAACTTCACGTTGTCTTGCAGGGTGAAGGTGACGGAGAGGCCGTCGGGCGCGGTCTGCACGTTCGAGGCCAACTCGCCGACGTAATCGAACTGCTCGTTCTTGCGCATCAGTTGGTTGAACATCAACTGGCGATAACGCTCGCTCGACGCGTCCGTACCGCGCAAGGGGTCGAGCGTCTTCTGGCCGGCTTCGAGCACCATCACAAAGGCTGTGCCGCCCGCGCGCCGGCACGACGCGCCGGACAACAACAGGCAGAGCAGCGCGGCGAAAAGCAAACAATGCGTGAGGGGATTTTTAACCGTGTACGTAACTCGACGCCCGCCGCATCCTGCATTTCGGGTTTGCATCAAAGGTTGCCTCCATAGCTGTAATTGAGTTTGCGGTTGAGCGCGGCCACCTCGCCGGAGATCGCGTCGAAGCGCGCCGCGTCGAAGGGGGGCGGCGGTTGGATGAGAGATTTGAAGTGGGAGATGCGTGCGAGCGATTCGTCGATGCGCGCTTCGCTGAGGACGCCTTCGCGCGCGGCCGCGAGCAGCGAAGCGAAACCGCGCCGGATCAAATCGGGGCGGGCGCAGATGAGCAACATGTCCTCGCCCGCTTCGATGGCGCGCCGCACCGTCTCCTCGATCTCGTAGTGGCGGGCAATCGCGCCCATCTCCAAGTCGTCGGTGAGGACGAGACCCGTGTAGCCGAGTTCTTCGCGCAGCAGTTTGGTGACGATCTGCGGGTTGATCGAAGCGGGGATGAGTTGCCCGCCCGCCGTGCCGCTCCTGAGATCAACTTGCGGGAAGCCGCCGTGGCTGACCATGACGGCGTGAACCATGTTGTCCTCGCGTTGGAACAGTTCGATGTAGGGCGCGAGGTCTTGCGCGATCAGTTGGTCTTGCGTGAGATTGATGATCGGCATCTCCTCGTGCGAATCAACCTCGCCCGCGCCGATGCCGGGAAAATGTTTGGCGCACCCTAAACAGCCCTCGCCCTGCAAGCCCCGCAGGTAGACCATCGTGTAGCCGAGCACCTCGCCGGGCGAACGGCCGTAGGAGCGCGAATAGAGACCGTTGGAGAGCAGGTCGCGGTCGTCCGTCATGATCGAGAGGACGGGCGCGAAGTTCATGTTGAAGCCGAGCAGGCTGAGGGCTTGGCCGGTAAGACGGCCGAGCGTGCGCGCGGCGGCGAGGTCGCCGTGCTGGCGGATGGTGCGCGCGGCGGGCATCGGCGTGCAGATTTTCCGCAGGCGATCTACCAGCCCGCCTTCCTGATCGATGCCGAGCAGCGGTTCGACGCGCACCACGTCGCGCACGCTGTCGAGCAGCGAGCGCAACTGTTCGGCGGTCGCGACGTTGCGGCCGAAGATGATGATGCCGCCCGGCTGCACGTCCGCGACGAGCGAGCGCGCATCGGCGTCGAACTCCGTCCCCGGTAGACCGATGTAGAGCAGTTGGCCGATCTTTTGTTCGAGCGTGAGTGAAGTAAAGTTATCAGTCATCGGATTTCAAATGGCGAAAGAGAACTGGCTGTGGATGATAATTAAACCGGAGCGCGCACAAGAGGGATGACCGACGGGCGCAGAGCGACGCGGGGCGATAGAGACGGCGCGAGACGGGGCGCAGGCAGGGCGACCGAGCGCGGAGAACAAACTGGCGTGGTAGCTGCTCAAACGATTCGCGTGCGTATGTTTTTCAGGAGAGTACGGATTTCTTCCGACGAGAGGTTTTCTACATCAACGCCGCGCAACTCGTCAAGCAGGCTCTGATTGACCGTGTCGAACAGCGTCGTCTGCGCCGCCAGAGCGCGCCTGCCCGCGCGCCGCGCCGCCTGCCCCAACGCATCGCCGCCCCCGCCGTTGGTTCCTTGCGCCGGTTCGGCCGCCGGGGCGTCGCCCGCGTTCGCGCGCACGGCCGCCGCAACGCCCCCCGACTCGGCGAACACGTCGAGTTCGTAGCGTTCGAGGCGTCGCAACACGTCGCGCGCGCGCGTGAGCACGGCGGGAGGAAGACCGGCGAGGTGCGCCACTTCGATGCCGTAAGACTTCGAGGCGCGGCCGCGTTCGAGCTTGTACAGGAAGATCACTTCGCCCTCGCGCTCGGCCGCGCGAATCTGATAATTCTGCGCGCCGGGCAGGCGTTCGGCGAGTTCGGTCAGTTCGTGATAGTGGGTGGCGAAAAGGGTCTTGGCCGCGTGGTCGGGCGAGTCGTGCAGGTACTCGGCGACGGCCCAGGCGATGGAGAGACCGTCGAAGGTGGAGGTGCCGCGCCCGATCTCGTCGAGCAGGACGAGCGAGCGAGGAGTGGCGTTGTGCAGGATGGCGGCGGTCTCGGTCATCTCGACCATGAAGGTGGAGCGGCCGCGCGAGAGGTCGTCCGACGCGCCGACGCGCGTCCAGATGCGGTCGAACAGGGGCAAGCGTGCGCGCTCGGCCGGGACGAACGAGCCGACCTGCGCGAGCAGCGCGATGAGCGCGACCTGCCGGAGAATGGTTGACTTGCCGCCCATGTTGGGGCCGGTGACGATGAGCAAACGATCCGTCGAATTGTTCATGTAGAGATCGTTCGGGATGAAGGGCGACTCGCTCGTCGCCTCGATGACGGGGTGGCGTCCCTGCACGATCTCGATCTCGTCGCCGTCGTGGAGCGAAGGTTTTTGATAGCGTTGACGCACGGCCGTCGTCGCCAGCGCGGCCAGCACGTCGAGCATGGCGAGGGCGTGCGCCGTCGTTTGCAGACGCTTCGTCTCGGTCGCCACGCGGGCGCGCACTTCGGCGAAAATGGTCGCTTCGAGTTCGCCGATGCGTCCCTCCGCGCCCAACACTTTCTGCTCCAGTGTCTTGAGTTCGGGGGTGCTGTAGCGTTCGGCGTTGGCGAGCGTCTGCCGCCGCTCGTAATCGGCGGGCACGCGCGCGGCCTGACCTTTGGTGACTTCGATGAAATAGCCGAAGACGTTGTTGAAACGCACACGCAGGGAATTGATGCCGGAGCGCGTGCGCTCGCGCGCTTCGAGGGCGGCGATAACGCCCTTGGCGTCGCGGCTGATGGCGCGCAGTTCGTCGAGTTCTGCGGAGTAGCCCGCGCGGATCGCGCCGCCGTCGGAGAGGTTGAGCGGCGGGTCGTCGCTGATGGCCTCGGCGATTATGCCGCGCACGTCCGCCAATTCGTCGGCGTTCTCGCGCAGGACTTGGAGGAGCGAGGACGGCGAGTCCGATAACGTCTGACGAATCGTGGGCACCTGTTCGAGCGAGCGGCGCAAGGCGGCGAGGTCGCGCGGCGTGGCGGTGTTCATGCTAATGCGCGCGATGAGGCGTTCGAGGTCGGCCACGTCTTTGAGGAGCGATTGGATGCGGTCGCGCTTCATGTGCGAGCCGTGAAAGTCTGCGACGGCGGCGAGGCGCGCCTCGATCTCGCCGCGCCGCACCGACGGGCGCAGGAGCCACGCGCGAAGCAAACGCGCGCCCATGCCCGTGACGGTGGAATCGATGACGCCGAACAAAGTGTGCGAACGACCGGCGTTGTTCTGCGCTTCGACAAGTTCGAGATTGCGCACGCTCACCGAGTCGAGCACGAGATGATCCTGCGACTCGAAATAGGTGATGTCGTTGACGTGCGCGGCGGCGTCGCGCTGTGTCTCGCGCGCGTAGCGCAGGCACGCGCCGGCGGCGGCCACGGCGTCGATTTTGCCTTCCAGCCCGTAGCCTTCGAGCGTGTACGCGCCGAACTGTTCGAGCAGCAGAGAGGCGCACGAGACGGGTTCCCAGAGCCAATCGTCGAGCGGCGAGAGCGACATGCAAGTGTTGCCGAAGTTCGCCGTCTCGCCCGCGGCGGGGCGCGCGAAGGGGACGACGTTAGTGTCGCGGCCGTGCGCGGGCGGGAGCGGCTCGGTGTGCGCGCCGCCGGCGTAAGAGTTTCTGACGAGCGGCGCGAGCGAGGCGGGGAAGAGAAGTTCACGCGGGCTGTAGGATTCGATGTCGGCGCGGATGCGCTGCCAGGCGTCCGCCCCGCGCGCCTCGGTCGCGCGAAATTCGCCGGTCGAGAGGTCGAGAAAGGCCACGCCGTAAGAGTCGCCCGCGCCGCAGACGGCGGCCAGGTAGACGCACTCGCGCGACTCCATCAA
Organism: Pyrinomonadaceae bacterium; assembly: GCA_035644995.1. GTDB lineage: Bacteria > Acidobacteriota > Blastocatellia > Pyrinomonadales > Pyrinomonadaceae > JAIVJZ01. The sequence continues at coordinate 18,542 of DASQNL010000737.1, forward strand.
CTGCGGGTCAATCGCCGTCCCCGGCGTGATGACGCGCACGACTTCGCGGCGCACCAGTTTTTTCGTCTTCGACGCATCCTCCGTCTGCTCGCAGATGGCGACGCGAAACCCTTTGCGGATCAATTTGGCGATGTATCCGGAAACCGAATGGTGGGGCACGCCGCACATCGGGATGCCCGCCCCCGCGCCGCGTTCCTTATGTCTGGCCGTGAGCGTGATTTCGAGTTCGCGCGCACCCGTCACGGCGTCGTCGAAAAAGAGTTCGTAGAAATCGCCGAGCCGGAAAAAGAGAATCGTGCCGGGATGTTGCTGTTTCAGTTCGTGATACTGACGCAGCATCGGAGTGAGTGTCGGTTCAGCCATGTTTCATCCAGAGAGAGAGGAATCGCGTGCGAAGCAGCTAATGTATTGGATCGGCCGGCGGCGGGCAAGCGCAGAGAGGGATGAGGGCGAAGGGATAAGGGATGAATAAGAAAAGCCTTCAAGCCAGTTCACGTACTTTGTTTTTATTCATCCCTCATCCCTCCGCCCTCATCCTTTATCTGAGGACGCGGAGGTCGCGTTCGCTGATAATCTTCCAGCCGCGATTGGTCTTTTGCCAGACGATTTCCTGTAAGACCTCGCCGCTTTGCGACTGCGACGCGCCGCCGCGGCTGTAAGATTTGCGGAAGACGGTGGTCGCCCTGCCGCCGTTCGGCTCGAAGGTGATTTGCGGGTCGCTGGTGCGCTGGATAGTCAGGCCGGGGGCTTCAAAGAGACGCGCCTTCTCGGCGCGCACGGCGGCGCGCGTGGTGTTTTGCGCGAGGTAAAAGGTGGAGACGTTCGGCATGTAGAAGTTCGTCACCTGCGTGAGATTGCGCCCGTTGTGCGCGGCGAGCCAGCCGTCGATGGTCGAACGCAAGGCGACGTTCTCTTTCTCCGCCGCGACTGAAACAGGCTGTGCGGCGGAAGGCTGCGGCGACGGGCTGGGCGTAGCCGTGTCGGGCGCGGGCGACGCCTCGGCCAGCACGGTCGGGGTGGCGACGGGCGAAGGCGCGCGGTCGGCGTTCGCCGCGTCGTCGCCCTGCCTGCCGCGCCAAGCGTAGAGCAGCAAGCCCAGCAACGTCACGAGCGCGACGGAACCGGCGACGAGCGCGAGCGGCAGACGGCGGCGTCGGGTGCGCGTCGAATTGGCGGAAGCGGATGGAGACGGGTTGACGACGGTGGCCGCATCGTCTTCGTCGTCGTAAGCTGCATCGTCCACAGGGGGCGCGGCGGACGCCTGCGACCCTGAGAACACGGCCACGCTTTCGCCGGACGGCGGGGACGTGGGAATTGTTTCCGGGGCTGCCGCGACCGGCGCAATCCCCTCCACGGGCGACACGGCGGCGGCAACGGCGAGCGGCGCGGAATCTTCTTCGTGGAGCGAGAGCGGATCGTCCGTCGTCGGCTCACCGACGCGGTCGGTCAGCCTTTCGTCCGCGTGTAGAACGGTGGGCGAGTTCACGCTCCCCAAAGGGAACGTCTGAAACTCGACCGGCGCTTCGCCCGTCTCGGCCGCAGCTTTCATCTGCGCGGTCGTCGCCGCGCGCTCGTCCGAAGGGATGTGCAGGACGAGCGGCGTCTGATCATCCGGCGACAGTGCGGAACTGATCTCTTGCAGCCTGGAGGCAAACTCCGTAGCGGTCTGCGGGCGCGCGTCCGGCTCTTTGGCGAGCGAGTCGGCGACGAGTTGCGCGAGCGCGGGCGGCGTGTCCGGACGCAGTTCGCGTATGTCGGGCGGCGTTTCGCGCACGTGCTTGAGGGCGATGGCGGTGGCGGAGGGCGCGTCGAAGGGCGGACGCCCGGCGAGCATCTCGTAGAGAATGACGGCGAGACTATAGACATCGGAACGCGCATCGGAGTCGTGACCGGCGCACTGTTCGGGCGACATGTAGCGCGGCGTGCCGATGAGCGCGCCGGCGGCCGTCAGAGGGTCGCCGCTCGTGGTCGTCTGTTCCAGCAGGCGCGCGATGCCGAAGTCTAAGACCTTGGCCTGAAGTTCGCCGCGATGGTCGCGCGTCAGGATGATGTTCGACGGCTTCAAGTCGCGGTGAACGATGTCGGAATGATGCGCCGCCCCGATGCCGTCGCCCACCTGGCAGGCGATCTCCACCGCCCACTTCACCGGGAGCGTGCCCTCTGCGTTCAGATATTCGCGGAGCGTCTGGCCGTCGAGCAATTCCATGACGAGGTAGGCTTCGCCGTCGGCGAGCGCGCCGTAGTCGTAGGTGTTGGCGACGTTCGGGTGATTGAGGCGGGCGGCGGCGCGCGCTTCGCGGCGAAAGCGTTCGAGCGCCTGCGGGTCGGAGACGGAATCCGGCAGCAGCATCTTGACGGCCACGGCGCGTTCGAGTTCGACGTGCGTGCCGGAATAGACCGCGCCCATGCCGCCGCGCCCAAGCAAACTGTCGAGACGATACTTTTCCGCGATGAGGCGTGGGCCGGGGCGGGCATGCGTCAACTGCCCGTGCTCCGCCACTTCACAGACCGCTTCCGTGTCCTCGTAACAACGCCTGCATGTACGGCAGATTTTCATCCGACCAAAACACTCCAAACGTTTTCGCTCTGAGCTTCGACCGATAAAACGTAAGCGCGTGGCGGGCGCACCCGATTGCTCCTAACCGAAGAATAATTCGGCGACGTGATAAATCTCCTCGCTCAGTTTCTTGGTCTCGCGCACGGCCTCGTCGAGCGGGAAACTAACGACGCGCCGCCCGTGCAGCGCGGCCATGTGTCCCCATTCGCCGGCCGCCACCATGTCGTAAGCCTTGATGCCGAAGCGCGTGGCGAGCACGCGGTCGAAGGCGGTGGGAGAGCCGCCGCGCTGGACGTAGCCGAGTTGCGTAAAGCGGGTCTCGATGCCGGAGATGCGTTCGATCTCGCGCGCGACGAGCATGCCGATGCCGCCGAGACGACCATGCCGGTAAATCTCCCCGCTGTTTTCCTCGCTCAGGAAATTCTCTTCCGGCACGGGGCGCGCGTCCTCGGCCACGACGATAATTGAAAACGCGCTTCCTTGCGCGGCGCGTTGGCGCAGGAAATCGCAGACGCGCGAGAGGCGGAAAGGGTGTTCGGGAACGAGCACCACGTCCGCGCCGCCCGCGATCCCGCCGTAAGCCGCGATCCAACCCGTGTGTCGCCCCATCACCTCGACGACCATCACGCGGTGATGCGATTCCGCCGTCGAGTGCAGGCGGTCGATGGCGTCCGTCACGACGCTGACGGCCGTGTCGAATCCGAACGAGAAGTCCGTGCCGCCGACATCGTTGTCGATGGTTTTGGGGACGCCCACGATGGGATAATTATTCTCGCGCCACATGTCGCGGGCGGTGCGCAGCGTCCCGTCGCCGCCGACGACGATGAGACCGCCGAGTTCGTGCTTCTCCCAGTTGATGCGGATGCGCTCGATGGAGTTCGCATCGTCGAACGGATTGGTGCGCGACGTGCCGAGGATCGTGCCGCCGCGCGGGAGAATGCCGGAGACGGAACTGCGCGTGAGCGGGACGATGTCGTCGTCGATGAGGCCGCGCCAGCCGTTCTTAATGCCGAGCACCTGCGCGTCTTCGACCAGTGCGCGACGCACGACGGCGCGTATCACAGCGTTGAGGCCGGGGCAATCGCCGCCCGCAGTCAGAATCCCTATGCGCACACTCATCTGTCGAACCGAGTGAAAAAAGCTCGCCCGCGAGCCACCTGTTTGCTTGAATTTAAAGTCGCGCCTATAATCGCGCGGCAAACCATTCCATGTCAAACTTAAGAAGCGAAAGTGAGACCACGCGCCCGCGAGATGCGCCCGCGGATGTTGCTTCAAAGGCGACGCCGCCCGCGCCGCTCATTCTGAGCCTCGATACGGCGACCGAAGTGAGAAGCGTCGCCGTCGTGCGCGGCGCGCAGGTGCTCGCCTGTACGCGCGGCCGCGTGCTCAGGGAAAACTCCGCGCGCGTGTTGCACGACGTTGACGAAGCCTTATCCGTCGCGAAGGTCAAACTCGACGACATCGAACTCTTCGCGGCCGCGACCGGGCCGGGAAGTTTTACCGGCCTCAGATCGGGACTCTCGACCATCAAGGCTTTCGCCGCCACCTTGAACCGCAGGGTCGCGTGCATCCCCACGCTCCATGCGGTCGCTTACGCCTGCGCCGCCGCGCCGCGCGTGCTCGCCTGCCTCCCCGCGGGGCGCGGCGAGGTGTTCGCGCAGTTGCTTTCGGTTGACGGCGCGAAAGCAGTGAGAGAGCTGAGCGAGCCGGTTCACCTGAGTCCGGCGGCGCTGTTGGAGAAAGCCTTGAATTGGGGCGGCGACTTGAAGTGGGCGGGCGCAGGGGCACAAGCGCACGCCGGGACGATCCGGGAATATGCCGCCGGGAAGGGAATTAGCTGGCGCGCGGAAGCCGACGAACAGGCCGAACCCGAATCGGAGCAGCGCGCGCGGTGGACGCTCGCGCCGCCGCCGGAGTCTTACGCGGAACAGATCGCCGCGCTCGGTTTAATGAATTACCTTGCGGGAAATACGTCGGTCGCGGAAGATGTACATGCGCTCTATGTACGTTTGTCAGATGCGGAGTTGAATGAGAGATGTCGCGCGTAGACCTCGCCCCCGAACCCGTTCACGGCGATTACACAATCGAGTTGATGACGGCGCACGATCTACTTGAAGTGGTGGAGATTGAAGAGGCGTGCCGACTGAGCCTCTGGGGTTGGGACTCCTATTACACCGAATTGTCGCGCCCCGAAGCGATCATGCTCGTCGCGCGTCGCGCGCACGCCGAACAAAGGACGGGGCAAGCCCTCTACGGCTTTCTCAGCGCGAGGGTCGCCGCTCATGAGTTGCATATCAATAATATCGGCGTCCACGACGCGGCGCGGCGGCGCGGGATCGGCCACGCGCTTATGCGCGCGGGCATCGCGACGGCCGTGCGGGGCGGCGCGCATACCGCTATCCTCGAAGTGCGCGCGGGCAACGTGGCGGCTCAGTCGCTTTACCGTCGATACGGTTTTGAAGTCGTCGGCAGGCGGCGGCAATATTACCGCGACCCGCCGGAGGACGCGCTCCTGATGCGTGCCTCGCTGAAATCTCCCACTTGATTCAAGCGCGGTTTTTAGCTACCATTTTCCCATCGAAATCATAAACGCGGGAAGGACATCAACGTCTTGTCTCGAACGCGAACGGTTCACACCACCCAAACGCATCTGCCAAAGGAGGCTTCCCTGAAATGGAATTGACCAACACGGACAGCTTGAGAGAAGAATTGATTATGAAAGACCCTGAGTTTCGCGAATTGGCGCGTGAGCACGGGCGTTATGAGGCGCGTCTCAGCGAACTGACTTCTCTCGCTTATCCCAACGACGAGGAGCAGTTGGAAGAGGTGACACTGAAAAAGAAGAAGCTGGCCGTTAAAGATCAGATGCAAGAGATCATGCTTCGCCACCAGAAAAGCGAAGAATCCGCGCACTAAAGCGCCGGGCATACCCGCTGATTCGAGGATAGTTTTAAAAGCTAAGAGAGGGGACGCCGTAGAGTCGAAATACGCGCGCCCCTCTTCTCATTTTTCCCACACGCTTATGAAGAATAGGATGGAAACGTGTTAAGAGACGGCATCCCCTTTGTCTTAGTCCCGCTCGCGGCCGCGCTGCTCGCGGCTCTCACCGGCTACTGGTACGTCGCAGTTCCGCTCCTGCTGCTCGCACTCTTCATGGCCTACTTCTTCCGCGACCCGGAACGCGCCGCCCTCTCCGAACAAGACATCATCGTCGCTCCCGCGGACGGGCGCGTGACGAGAGTCGCCCAACTCATCCCGGACGATCCGCAGTCGCCGCAGGTCGTGAGCATTTTCCTGTCGGTCTTCGACGTTCACGTCAACCGCGCGCCCATCGCCGGCGAGATCATAGATGTCGCTTACACTAAAGGCCGGTTTATGATCGCCACGCGCGAGGAAGCGAGCGTCGTCAACGAGCAGAACGCCTTGACGATCCGTGGGGAGCGGATGACCATCGTCTGCAAACAGATTGCGGGCGTGCTGGCACGCCGCATCGTGTGTTGGAAGCGCAAAGGCGAGAAGGTGAATTTGGGCGAACGTTTCGGCTTGATAAAGTTTAGCTCGCGCACTG